>NZ_AUNC01000040.1:0-12865 GCF_000714555.1 Thalassospira permensis NBRC 106175
TCCAGAAAACCGGAAAAAGTTCCTTTTCAAAGCTCAGTTCGGCAAGAATGGTATATTTATCAATGTCTTATGTGGGCGAACCTGCCGGGCTTTCGCGTTAAATCGTAATGCCCTGAAGTTTGCGAAACAGCGTCACCGCATAGCGGTCCGTCATGCCGGAAATATAATCCATCACCCGCATGATCCGGGCATAAAGCCCGTCGGCTTCCGACAGCTTGCCCGACAGAAGTTTGTCGATCCGGTCGGCCTGCGGCGGCAGGCGCTTGCCATGCGTTTTATGTTCTTCAATGTCGATTGCCGCCCGGACAAAGCTGTCAAGCAGGCCATTGATCACCTCGAACCCGGCCATTTCAATCGGCAGGACATGCGGCGCGTTATAAATCCGCTCAACCGCCAGCATCTTGCAGTTTTTGGCATCCACGCCAAGCGGCGTATTGGCCAGCAGATCACCTTCCAGTGTGCCCGAAAGCAACGCGTCCTCATGCGCGATAAAGGCATCAACCGCCGCCTTCACCAGATTGCCAATCGCCTTGCCGCGCAAAAAGCCGATCCGGTCATCTTCGGATTTCTCGGCATACCACGGCTCGGCCCGCAAATCGGCCCAGCGTTTTTCGGCATCACCCGGATATTTTTCCGGGTGGCGGGCAATCGGGGCAAGGGCACGTTCGACCTGCTCGAAACTGACACAATTAAGTTCCCAGCCATCTTCAAGATCGACCACCGAATAACAGATGTCATCGGCCGCCTCGACCAGATAGACCAGCGGATGGCGTCGCCACGCCCCGTCAAACCCGTCAAGCGGCGATAACCCGCAAACATTGGCAATCGCATGGGCAATGTCGCGTTCCGCCTGATAATATCCGGGCTTTTTCAGGCCGGTATATTCCTTTCGGCGCGCATCGGGCACCGATGTGCTGCGCGGATATTTGATGAAGCTGCCAAGCGTGCCGTAAGTCAGGTTCAGCCCACCATCAAACCGCTTCATTTCAAGCTGGCTGATGATGCGGAGCCCTTGCGCATTCCCTTCGAAATGCCGCAAATCTTCAAGCTCCGGCCCGGTCAGCCGCCCGGTCAGTTCTTCCTTGGCAAGGCGCGAGGTGGTGAACCATTCATTGATCGCATCCTCGCCCGAATGGCCGAATGGCGGGTTGCCGATATCATGGGCAAGACACGCGGCCTGCACCATGTAACCGATATCGGCAATGGTGATCGGGCTGTCTGTTGGCAGGTGCTTGACGATATGCGCACCGGCCATCAGGCCAAGGGATTGCCCGACCGATCCGACCTCGATCGTGTGGGTCAGGCGGGTATGCACATGGTCATTTTCCGAAAGCGGATGAACCTGTGTCTTGTTCTGAAGGCGGCGGAACGAGGATGAAAAAATGATCCGGTCGACATCGATCTGGAACGGGCTTCTGCCATCCGGGCTTGGATGCGGATCGCCATCGGGCAGGCGGATCTTGCCATCCCGAAAATCAAGCCGGTGTGGTGAAAGCAGATTTTCCCAGCGCATTTTGGCCGGTTGCATCGAACCCATGGCGATGCGACTCCCTGTCCGTGTCGTGTGTGCGTCCGCAAAGCCGACTTTAACGGGGTGGGGAGTCGGGCGCAATCGGACAAAACCGATTGCGCCAAATCAGTGTGATCTTATCCGAAGAACCAGCTTTTCGGATTATCAATCGGGCTGCCGTTAAGCGCGCGCAAAAGACCGATCACGTTGCGCCCGATGAACCACGCGGTGGTATAAAGCGCCATCAGCCCGACAATTGCCCAGCCCAGAAGCGGCACCCAGCCGATCACGAAGGTGAAGAAGCCCAGAATGATCGCATAAAGGATGCTGATCCAGAATGTGCGGATGATGAATGTGTAATGGCTGTTGGTCCAGTGATCATCATCCTCGCGCGCGACATAGGCAACGATCAGCGCGATCAGACCGGTGGCAAAGGCGGTAAACAGCGTCGCGATCATCAGGCCGTAGCAGACGACAGCCGTATTGCCGCCGCGCGTATCTGCATATTGCGGGGCATTGTCAAACGATGCGTCCTGACCTGTCATCCGGTCACTCATGGGCGTTGTTCCTGTGTTGTGGGGCCGTTCATCAAATCACCGGCTCTTTTCAGCATATAGCAAGAAAATTACCAAATGCTATCTTCGGCTGGGTGAACCGGCATTCCGGGGCGGTTTTCAACGCGATAACACGAAATTCATTGCAAAGGGGCGGCTTTTGCCTCGACTCTTGTGATTTCCGCCCTACATTTGGCCCCATATCACGCAATGATCACAATGATCGAGAAATAAGGATTTCCGCATGTCGGATTATGATTATGACCTGTTTGTCATCGGTGCCGGATCGGGCGGGGTGCGGGCCGCACGCGTTGCATCTGGCTATGGGGCCAAGGTCGCGATTGCCGAGGAAAGCCGCGTTGGCGGCACCTGCGTCATTCGTGGCTGTGTGCCCAAAAAGCTTCTGGTTTACGGCGCGCATTTTGCCGAGGATTTCGAAGACGCCGAAGCCTATGGCTGGACCCTTCCGGGCGAGCCCAGCTTTAGCTGGAAAAAGCTGATCGCCAACAAGGATGCGGAAATTGATCGCCTGAACGGCATCTATAAAAAGCTTTTGGCGGGATCGAATATCGAACTGTTCGAAAGCCGCGCGGTGCTTAAGGATGCACACACCATTGCCGTCGGCGATAAAACCGTAACGGCGGATCGTATCCTGATTGCGGTGGGGGGCACACCATCACTGCCCGATATTCCCGGTGTCGAGCACGCGATTTCCTCCAACGAGGCCTTCCACCTTGACGATCTGCCCGAACGTATCGCCGTTGTCGGCGGCGGCTATATCGCGGTTGAATTTGCCGGGATTTTCGCAGGCCTTGGCGCGCAGGTGACGCAATTCTATCGCGGCGATCAGATTTTGCGCGGTTTTGATCATGATATTCGCGAACACCTGGCCCGGGAAATCGTCAAAAAAGGTATCGACCTTAAGCTGAACACCAATGTCACCGCGATCAGCAAAAATGACGACGGGACGCTTTCCCTGACTCTGACCGGCGGCGGACATCAGGTTGTCGATGCCATCATGTTTGCCACCGGCCGCAAACCGAAAACCCATGGCATGGGTCTTGAGGAGGTCGGGGTGGAGCTTAAGGATAATAGTGCCATCATCACCAATGCGGGTCTGCAAACCAGCGTGCCAAATATCTATGCGGTTGGCGATGTCCGCGATCATGTCCAACTGACCCCGGTCGCGATCAAGGAAGGCATGGCGTTCGCCGATACGGTATTTGGCGGCAAACCGTGGTCGATGTCCTATAACGCCATCCCGACCGCGGTGTTCAGCCAGCCACCGGTTGGCACGGTTGGCCTGAGCGAGGAAGAAGCCCGCGCGAAGGGGGGCGAAGTCGTCATTTACAAATCGACCTTCAAACCAATGCGCCATACGCTTTCGGGGCGCGATGAAAAAACGCTGATGAAACTCATCGTCGATAAAACCACCGACGTCGTTCTTGGTGCTCATATGGTCGGCCCGGACGCCGCCGAAATCATCCAGGGTATCGGCATTGCGGTCCGCATGGGCGCAACCAAGGCCCAGTTCGACCAGACCGTCGCGGTGCATCCGTCGGCGGCGGAAGAATTCGTCACCATGCGGTTCCCGGTTGGCGACTAAATTCCGGTTTCCGGCCAGTCTTCTGAAAACAGGTGGTTTCCCGTAAACCACCTGTTTTTTTGTGTGATGTTTATGCTGGACGACGGACCACAAAAAACCTTTATTGTGCAGAAGGATAAAAATCAGAATTCTGCCAATAAAATAAAAATACAGAGGTTCGGATGCGTTGCGTGAAATGGCTGACAGGCCTTTTTTTCTTGATGGTTACCTTGCCGGCTTTAACGGCTCTTGCTCAGGAAAAGGGGCCGTCACAGACGCCCGTGATCTATGCCGCAAGTTTCCCGTGCGAACGCGCATCAACGCTTGTTGAACATGCGATCTGCCAGAACGAAGACCTGGCAAAACGTGACCTTGAAATGGCGCGACGTTACCAGTCGGTAATGTCCATGTCAGACCCGGATCAGCAAAACAGCATCGAAAGCGATCAGGTGGGCTGGCTTTGGGAACGCAACCGCGCCTGCAGTTTTGACGCATCGGAAACCGCAAAAATCCATGACTGCCTTGCGGGGCAATATGATGCCCGGATTGCGGTTCTTGCCGGAATGCTGCGCGGGGATATTGTTCTTCAGAATGTGTCGGTGGCATCGGACAAAGCGGTGAGCGAAACCTGCTTTGTGTTTGATCACGAATTGCGTGCCGATCAGGATCTTGAATTGCGTGCCTATATCGAATTGTCGCCAAAACGGGACTATTCGGCGCGCATTTCCAACGGCGCGCTGTGTCTGTTTGGCCTTCCGCATTCGCAAACCACCAATGTTACCCTGCGCAAGGGCCTCAGAGGCCCCCACGATTTTGCCCTGGCAGAGGATGTCAGCCACGATGTGAAGGTCGGAACGCGCCGGGCCACGATTTCGCTGGGTACAAACAGCTATATCCTGCCAAAAAGTGATACGCCGGTCTTGCCGGTTACAACGGTCAATCATGATCGTTTGGCGCTTAAATTCTATCGCGTTGTGGAACGAAACATCGTTACGACGCTGACCCGCAATCTTCTGGCGCGTGAACTTGATAATTGGGACATGCGCCAGATCGGCAATGATATCGGGGCGGAAATCTGGTCTGGAACGCTTGATATTCGCAATCGTCCGGATCAGGACGTCGTCACCCAGATTCCCCTGCGCGATATGGTTTCGGACTTCAAGCCGGGGCTCTATGTTCTGGTCGCAAGCGATCCGGATCAGGATGAAAGCTGGGCCAACCAGCCGACCCAATGGTTGGTGGTCACCGATCTTGGTCTTTCGGCCTATAGCGGCGAAAATGGCCTGTCGCTTCAGGTCCGGTCCCTTAAATCGGCCGAACCGGTCGGGCGGGCGACGGTGCGGCTTGTCGCCCGCAATAATGAAATACTTGGTGAAGCCGTCACCAGGGCGGATGGCTGGGCGGACCTTTCGGGGGCATTGTTAAACGGCACCGGCGGCAAACAGGCGGTCTATCTGACCGCAGAAACCAGAGACGGTGATTTTTCGTTTATTTCGCTGACCCAGCCAGCACTGGAGTTGTCGGACCATGGTGTCGCGGGCAAGGCGCCGCCCAAACCGCTGCAAACCTATCTGTACTCGGAACGTGGTATCTATCGACCGGGCGAGACGGTGAAGCTTGGTTATTTGCTGCGTGACGACAAGGCCAATGCGCGCGCCCAAATCCCCCTGACCATTGTTTTGTATCAACCCGATGGCAAGGAAGTTTTCAAAACCGTTCAGTCCCCTGATGATTTGGGCGGCGGGCGTGTCGATATCCCCATTTCAGGCGCTGCCGCGACCGGGAAATGGCGGATTGCTGCCTATAGCGATCCAAAGGCGGATGCCATCGGCAATCTTGAAATTCAGGTCGAGGAATTCGTTCCCGAACGTCTTGAAGTCAGCGCGCATGTATCGGCCCCCTATATGGCCTTTGGTGCATCGATGCCGGTTGATGTTCAAACCGATTATCTGTTTGGGGCCCCGGGAAGCGGCCTTCGGGTCAGCGGGGATGCCTTGCTTCAGGTTGATCACAAACCGTTTGAGACCTATGGCGATTATTATTTTGGCTTGGCATCGGAAACGGCGCAAATCCGCAATGCTTTCGACCCTGTTAAAAGCGATGACAGTGGTTACGCCGAACTGAAGGTTCCGGCCTTTGACGAGGTTGATGTTTCCTCGCCGCTGCGCGTCCGGCTAAACATCGAGGTTGCCGATATCGATGGCCGTCCCAGCCGGGCGACCGTCAATCTGCCGCTGCGCAATAGCGACACCTTTGTTGGTGTAAGAGCCCGCTTTGATGGCGATACCCTGTCTTATGGGCAAGCCGCGACATTTGATGCAATCGCGCTGAATGCCACGGGTGATCCAATCGCCAATCATGAATTGCAGATCGAATGGGTCCGCGAGGAACGCGATTACAACTGGTTCTATCAGGATGGTCGCTGGCAATCGAGTTACGAAAAATACGACATCCCCATTGATCGGGAAATCGTCACGACCGGCCCGGATGGCGTTGTTTCGTTTGATCGCGGATTTGATGACTGGGGATATTATCGCGCGGTCATTCGCGATACCCAGACCGGCAGTGCGGCCGATCATACCTTCCATGTCGGCTGGTGGTCGAACGGGCGATCCCCAGATCGCCCCGATCAGCTTGCCCTGACGGTTGAGGCCGACGACGTCAAACCGGGGGATACGATCAATGGCTTTGTCAAAGCACCGTTCGAAGGCAGACTTCAGGTAACGGTTGCCCACAAAAACATTCTGTGGCGTCAGGAATTTGATCTTTCGGCGGATGGCACGGAATTCAGTATCCCTGTCCGCGCGGAATGGGGCAGCGGCGCCTATGTTCTTGCTACGGCCTATCGTGCGGGGCTTGATACCGATCAGCACGGTCCGTTCCGTGCCGTCGGGGCCAAATGGATTTCGTTTGACAGTGAAAGCCACAGATTGAAAGTCGATTTTGACCTGCCCGACGAAGTCCTGCCATCCAGTCATCTTTCGGTGCCGGTCACGGTTTCCGGCGAGGTGGTTGGTGATGAAGACCTGCGCGTCAATGTCTTTGCCGTTGATGAAGGCATCCTGCGTCTTACCGGTTTCAGGACACCACGCCCTGATCTTGATCTGCTGGCACAACAATATCTGCAACTTGGCTATTATGATCTTTATGGTCATCTGATCGCCCCGCAATCCGGGGATGCCGGAACGATCCGGTCCGGGGGGGATGAAACGGATTCTGGGAATCTGGGGTCATTGCGTGCCCGCGTATTCAAATCGGTGGCACTGGCCAGTGATACCTTGAAACCCGATGAAAACGGTGTGGCGACCGCACAGTTTGATCTGCCTGATTTTAACGGCAAACTGCGTTTCTTTGCCGTAGCCTATAGCAAAACAGCCACCGGTGGTGGGGCGGCAAATATGCTGGTACGTGCCCCGATTGTCGCCGAACTTTTACCCGCCCGTTTTCAGGCACCGGGGGATGTCTCCAATGTGGCTCTGCGTCTGCAAAATCTAAGCGGTCCGGCTGGCGATTATCACGCCCGCTTGTCGGCCAGTGATGAATTTTCCATCGCCCAGCCCGACTGGAACGGTGTTTTGCTGCAGGGCCAGCAAATTGAAACTGCATTTGACATTGCCGCGCGAAAGATCGGTGTCGGAACGCTGACACTTGATGTTTCCGGGCCGGATGGCTACCGCCAGCAGCGCCAGTGGGATATGGAAGTCCGTCCTGCCCAGCCTTGGGAAAACCACACCGCGCAGGCGGAATTGACCGCGGGTGATGTCCTTGATTTCAATGCTGACATCCTCGGTCAGTATTTGCCTGAAACGGTCAATATGAACCTGACCCTGTCCTCTGTTCCCGAAATCAGGGTTCAGGACCTGATCACGGCACTTGATCGCTATCCCTATGGTTGTCTGGAGCAAACCACCAGCCGGGCGTTCCCGTTGCTGTCGTTTGGGGATGCCCAGTCACGCTGGAATGACGTCCGTTTCGATGCGGCCGGTCTGGACGACAAAATCCGTGACGGCATCGTGCGCATTCTTGCCAAGCAGCGCGGCGATGGCAGTTTCGGTTTCTGGGATCGCCATAATGATCCCGAACCGTGGCTGACCGCGTACGCCACCGATTTCCTCACGGCCGCGCGTGCGCGCGGATATACCGTGCTGGATGACCGTTTTGATGATGCGCTGGATTGGATGCAGGACGTTGTGCGCTATGAACAATACCCGCCCGAAGCACGCGCCTATATGGTGCTGGTGCTGGCGCGCAATGATCGGTATTCCGTGTCGAACCTGAAATACGAAGCGGAAAAACTGCTCAATACCGGCATCGGGTCGCTGGCGCGCGCTCAGGTGAATGCCGCCCTGGTGACGGTTGGCGCGGACGCCGATCCGGTTTCAATGGATGACATCCTTCAAAATCTTGGCTCGACCGGGCGCTATTATCACAGCTTCGGCTCGTCCTTGCGCGATCTGTCGGCAATCCTGACCCTGCCAAAGGAAATCTTTGCCAGCGAAACGGAACGCCTGGCACTTTTGCGGGCTGTCACCGAACAATCCGATCAGGAACGCTATACAAGTACCCAGGAAAAAGGCTGGCTGTTGCAGGCGGCGACCAGCATTACCAAAGATGCCAGCCAACTGGTTTCCCTGCGTCTGAACGGACGAGACATGGAACCGGCGCGAAGCTATCGCCTGACATTGCCGCCCGAACTTGTGACACCGGGATACAAGGTGGAAAATATCGGGGATCACACGGTTTTTGCCCGCTGGTCCGTTACCGGCATTCCGGCCAGCCCACTGGCACCAGAGGCCCATAACCTGTCGATCAAGCGCCAATATTTTGATCTTGATGGCAAACCGGCCTCTTTGGAAAATGTCAAAACCGGTGATCGCTTGATTGTGGTTCTGTCGGGGAAAAGTACGGCCAAACTGTCGCACCGTGCCTTGGTGGTGGATTTGCTGCCTGCCGGGTTTGAAATTGAAAGCAACGCGCATTTCCCTGAACTGGATGGCAAGCTTTCTCTTGGCCCCGATGACGTCTCCTGGACCGATTTCCGCGCCGAACGTGATGACCGGTTCGTCGCCTCGATCAATATTGGCAGTGGCGGCTATGGGCGTTACGAGAAAGCCGATTTCCGCCTGTCTTACGTTGTTCGTGCGGTGACGCCGGGGACCTATATTCTTCCGGCACCTTATATCGAAGATATGTACAAACCGGCCTTCTTCGCCCGTGGTGCGGTGTCCTCGCTTGTGGTCAAACCGATCAACTAACCGCGAAAGACATCCGCCGTGACATTGACATGGCCCAAACCCGGACGCGCTTCTATCATTGTCGGCAGTTTTCTGCTGGCAATGGCGTGTCTGTGGGGGCTTGATCGGGTTTTCCCGCCCAATCTTTCCCGGTTGGATGATCTTTCAACCGTGGTTGAAGGTGAAAATGGCCGCCCGTTGCGGGTTTTTGGCACCGCCGATGGATTGCTGCGGCTGGAAACGCGGATTGCGGAAATTGATCCGAAATATATCCGGTTTCTGAAATCCTATGAGGACCGCCGTTTTGACAGTCACTTTGGCGTTGATCCGCTGGCCCTTATCCGCGCCGTCGGGCAATGGGTGCGGGCAGGGCATGTCGTGTCGGGCGGATCAACACTGACGATGCAGGTTGCCCGCCTTCTGGAGCCGCGTGATCGCACGATCCTATCAAAAATCGTCGAAATGCTGCGTGCCATCCAACTCGAAGCCCATTATTCCAAAACGGAAATCCTTGATATGTATGTCACGCTGGCTCCGTTTGGCGGGCGTGTCGAAGGTATTCGAAGTGCCACCCATGTCTATTTCCGCAAAGAACCCGATCACCTGACAATTGCCGAGGCGGCCTTGCTTACCGTGCTGCCGCAATCGCCCGGCCGTCTGCGCCCGGATCGTTTTCCCGAAACGGCGCGTGCTGCCCGTGACAAGGTGCTGGATCGGCTATATTTAACGAATGCCATTTCCCGGGCCGATTATATCGAAGCTTTGGCGGAACCTTTGCCTGTTGCGCAATATCCGTTGCCGATGCTTGCCCCGCATCTTGCCGAACGGTTGGTCGCAGCCAATCGCGATCGGACCCGTATCGTCACGACGATTGATCCGGCCCTTCAGGCTGACCTTCAAAAGCTTGTTGAATTTCGCGGTGCGGATCAGGCCTCCGAACGTTCTGTGGCCATTATGGTTGTTGAAAACAGCACGTCAAAGGTCCGTGCTCATCTGGGGGCTCGCGATTATCTGGATCGGGTCAGTCACGGGTTCGTCGATATGACGCGCGCCATCCGTTCCCCCGGATCAACGTTAAAGCCGTTCATCTACGCCCTGTCATTTGATGATCACCAGACCCATCCCCAGACCATGATCTGGGATCGGGAAATTGCCGATGGCAGTTACCACCCGACCAACTTCGATCACGGCGAATATGGTCAGGTCAGCATTGCCGACGCCCTGCGATTTAGCCTCAACATCCCGGCCGTCAAGGTGCTTGAACGATATGGCCCGATCCGGTTTGCGCAAAGCTTGCGCCGAAATGGCCTTGAAATGCGGTTGCCCGGTGAAGCGCAAAGTCCCAATCTTGCCATGGCGCTTGGCGGGGTTGGCGTGCGCCTTGAAGACCTGATCGGGTTTTATCGGGCACTGGCTGCGGATCGTAAAAACTGTCCGTTGCAATATCTGCGTGATCGGGCGCCCGTTCCGTGCCTGTCCGACAGCGATATGTTTTCAGTTCGAACTCAAAACTGGATCACGGGTATTTTGCAAAATACGCCGCGTCCTGCGGGATATCGTTGGCAATCGTCGGACAATACCAATGCCACGCCGATTGCCTTTAAAACCGGTACCTCATATGGCTATCGCGATGCTTGGGCATTTGGCTATGCGGGGGATTATACCGTTGGCGTTTGGGTGGGGAAGGCATCCGGGCAACCGATACCGGGCCAAACCGGCCTTGGCGCTGCCGCCCCCATTTTGTTTTCCGTGTTTGAAAAACTCCCTCGTCCGCCTTTGTCACCGGCCAGGAAAGCGGCCTTTAACCTTTGGAAAGCCCCGCCGCCCGACCTTCTTAAGGACTTTTCGCGTCAACAGAAGGGCACAACAAAACAGGCTGCCAACGGCCTTGATATCATTTCCCCTGCCGAGGATGCGGTTTTCCTGCTCGGCGATATTCAGCAGCGCGGCGTGCCGCTGCGTGCCCGCAACGGCCTGCGCCCTCTGATCTGGATCATCAATGGCGTGCCGCTTGTTTCCGACCCTTGGAAACGCACCGTAAACTGGATGCCCGATGCACCGGGTTTTTACGATATCACCGTGCTTGATCGTCAGGGAGCAGCGCACCATCGCCGCATCACCATTCGTACAGCGTTGCCGTCCGACCACTAACTCTGTTGATCTTGTTCTTGGTCAAAACGCTAGCGGTGCATTGTCGACCACCTCTTTCATCACAAAAAACGTTCGCGTTTGCCGGACACCGGGAAGCGCAATCAACTGATCGCCATGCAGGTGATTGAAATCGGCCATGTCGCGGACCCGGATTTTCAGGAAGTAATCGAAATCCCCCGCCACAAGATGGCAATCAAGGATGAACGGAAGTTTCCGGCACGCGGTTTCGAATGCGGCGAAGCTGTCAGGGGTTGAGCGGTCCAGTACCACACCAACCATCACCAGCGCGGCGCGATCCACCTTGTCCGGGGCGATCTGGGCGCGGATGGATGTGATATATCCTTCTTCGAACAGGCGTTGCATCCGGCGGTGGCAGGTGGCCGGGCTGACATTGACCCGTTTGGCGATATCGGCATTGCCCATTCGTCCGTCAGTTTGCAGCAGGCGCAGAATCTTTTGATCGATGCGGTCTATCGGGCTGGCATTCGCGGGATTGGCATGCTGCGTCATGAAAGGACCTTCCGGAATTCTATAAGTTTTCGAAATTCTAGGCATATTTTGACGCACGATGAAAGCTTCGCGTGAAAAATTGGTGCGAAGTTCGAGAACACCTTTCACGCGGTTGGCGGTAGCATTTCCCCTTCATGAGGTTCGTTTCCCATGTCGTTCTGCAAATCAGGGAGTGCGCGATGCGCCTGGATAAATTTGAAAAATACAAACTGACCTTTGGCCCGACCCCGATCGAGGCCCTGCCGCGTCTTTCCGCCCATCTTGGCGGCGATGTCGAACTTTATGCCAAGCGCGAGGATTGTAATTCCGGGCTGGCCTTTGGCGGCAACAAGGTCCGCAAGATGGAATATATCATCCCCGATGCGATCAAATCCGGGGCCGATACCCTTGTCACCATCGGCGGTGTGCAATCCAACCACACAAGGCAGGTTGCGGCCATCGCCGCCAAGATCGGCATGAAATGCCGTCTGGTGCAGGAAAGCTGGGTGCCGTTTAACGATGCGGTTTATGACCGGGTCGGCAACATCCTGATGAGCCGCGTCATGGGGGCGGAGATCGAGCTGGTCGATGAGGGCTTTGATATCGGCATTCGCGAAAGCTGGGAAGCCGCCCTTGAGGATGTGAAGGCCAAGGGCGGGGTGCCTTACCCGATCCCGGCCGGGGCATCGGTGCATAAATATGGCGGTCTTGGTTTTGTCGGCTTTGCCGAGGAAGTCCGCGCCCAGGAAGCCGAGCTTGGCTTTAAATTCGATTATATCGTGGTCTGCACTGTGACCGGTTCCACCCATGCCGGGATGGCTGTCGGCTTTGCCGCCGATGGCCGTGCGGATAAGGTGGTTGGCATTGATGCGTCGGGTACCCTCGAACAGACCCGCGCGCAGGTTCTGGCGATTGCGCAGAAAACCGCCGATCTGGTCGAACTTGAAGGCGGCATTTCGGATCGCGACATCACCCTGATCGAAGATTACGCCTATCCGGCTTATGGTGTGCCGTCAGATGAAACCAACGAGGCAATTCGCCTGTGTGGCCGTCTTGAAGGCATGATGACCGACCCGGTTTACGAGGGCAAATCGATGCAGGGCATGATCGATCTGGTCAAAAAGGGCTATTTCCCCAAGGGGTCCAAAGTCCTCTACGCCCATCTTGGCGGTGTGCCGGCGATCAATGCCTATAGTTACCTTTATCGAAACGGCTGACTGGCCGTTCACAACCCTTGCACCCGCGCCATCCTGTCATTCCCGTTCTGGCGGGAATTTGGTCTCCCACAGCTCTCCCTCGAGGATGGGGTGGTGGAACGCAAAGGGGAAGCCGTTATGGCTTC
>NZ_AUNC01000041.1:0-11207 GCF_000714555.1 Thalassospira permensis NBRC 106175
GATCTTGATGTCGATACGCTTCGCGCGCTTGAAGAAGGTCTGCTGGAATTTGCCGGCTGTGCCGTGGTTATCTCGCACGATCGTTTCTTCCTTGACCGTATCGCGACCCACATCCTGGCTTACGAAGGCAATTCGCATGTCGAATGGTTCGAAGGCAACTATCAGGAATACGAAGCGGATTATAAACGCCGTTACGGTGACGCGGCCGACCGCCCGCATCGCATCAAATACAAGCCGCTGACGCGCGGTTAACAATAAAAGGCCGCCCACTTTCCTGCCGGGCGGCCTTTCATTATCCCCATCGGGGGATGCATTAAAAAAAGCCACCGGAAAATCACCGGTGGCTTTTGATTTCCGTAACGGTCGTGACGGAGTTATTTTCCGACTTTTTCGCGCAGATTTTCGGTCAGCGCAGAGACCTTGCCGCCGTTTTTCTGGATGACGGCGGTGAATTCGTCGCGCTGGGTGATGCCCATGCTCAGCCCTTCGACGGTGACGTCGATGATTTTGTACTCGTCGCCAAATTCACGCAGACGCCAGATAATCGAAACCGGCGGGCCGTCCGGGCGGACAAACTGCGAATTGACGAAGGTATCCTTGTTCTGCTGCTTTTCGTCGCCGACAACGAACTGCTCGCCATTGAAATCCTTGAACTGGCTGGCGTAGTTAAGCGCCAGATAGTCCTGAAGAAGATCGGCGAACTCGTTGAGTTCTTCCTCGGAGATCGAGCGCCAGTAACGTCCCAGAACAAACCGGGAAATCACATCCATTGCGAAGTAACGGTCCATCAGGGCAACAAAGTTCTGCCGACGGGTATCATTGCTAAGCGACTGGTCGGTCAGGCCGATAATCGCTTCATTCGCAAGAGTCTTGATTACCTCGGATGCGTTGCTGCTTACAGCGACCTCTACCGTCAGGGACGGCGCGGTGTTTGCATTACCTGCAAATGCAGGACCGGCCAGAAGGCCGGTCGCGCTAACGATTGCTGCCGCCAGTGCGGGAATCGTAAATCTGCTTTTCATGTTCAATCGAACCATTAATTTGCCGCAGCTTCAACCGCATCATCGAAGTCGGCAGAAGCGCTTTCGTCTTCGAAATTCGGTGCCGAAGGATCTGCACCGTTCCGAATGGCGGCGTTGCGTTGCTGACGGTACAGGCTACGCAATGCAGCATAATAGTCAATCGACGTCTGTTGCAATTCGTTGAGCTGGTTAAGCGTGCGATAGCGTGCGTCAAGTGCGGTCAAAGCCAGCGAACCAAGATAGAGATTATCAAGGGTATCGCTGTTTCGGCTGCCCCAGGTCATCGGGTTTGCCACGTAATCAACGGCAATGCCGGTCGTATCACGCAAGTTCGACGGACCAAGCAGCGGCAGGACGATGTAAGGACCGCCGCCGATACCGTAATGGCCAAGAGTCTGGCCGAAATCTTCTGAATGATATTCGATGCCGAAATCGGCAGCCACATCATTGAAACCAAGGAAGCCGATTGTGGTGTTCATGATGAAGCGCTGAACAGTGTCAGCCGCCTGATCAGGTTCCCCTTGCAGCAGCGAGTTCAATGCATTCACCGGCTCGCCGATGTTGCGCACAAAACTGCGGACAGCGGTTTTTACCGGCTGCGGTGCAATGTCGCGATACCACATGGCGGCTGGGTAAAGGACCATAAAGTCTACGGCACCATTAACCCCGTGCACGACCCGGTTCACCGGTTCGAGAGGGTCATAGTCACTCATGTCCTGTGCCGGCTGGGTGGACGCGCATGCTGTCAGCATGGACAGAGATGCACCAGCGCACAGCGAAAGCAAAGTTCGAAGCTTCATTATTTTTTGCCAAACGATTTTCGATACAAACTTTCCCCGACCCCGAGACGTTTTTGAAATCGGGATTTCAAAAACGCTACCTGTCCTGTTGCCCGCGAAGAAAACACGACCATGCATCGCGCACGTCTCAGATACCAATGTGGTTAGCATAGGGAAAGTTTAAACACCAGCACACAAAATTATGTGCCCGATCAATGGGATTTGGCGTGTTGCTTTTTTGCCATACCCCTTTGGGGTGGGTAAATAGGTCTTGATTAAATATAAACATATCTTTATGTCTTTGCAGAGTTAGCGGAGGCAGCGAAATGGAACAGGTTCTTGCAAGGTTACGCGCGGCGGCAGAGGCGACACGTCTTCGCCTGCTGGCGATCTGTGCCGAATGCGAACTGACGGTCAGCGAGATCACCCAGATCATCGGGCAGAGCCAGCCGCGTGTGTCACGTCATCTGAAATTGCTGTGCGAAGCCGGTTTGCTTGTCCGATTCCGTGAAGGGACATGGGTTTTTTATCGCACACCCAATACAGGTCCGGGGGCCGAACTGTTGCAGCCGGTTCTTGATCTGTTGCCCCGCGATGATGAAACCCTCTTGCTTGATCGTACCCGGCTTGAGCAGGTCAAGGCGCAGCGCGAACAGATTGCGACGGAATATTTCCGTGCCAATGCCGATGACTGGGATCGAATCCGGTCACTTCATATCGACGAAGCGGTGGTCGAACGGGCGCTTGTTGACGCCATCGGCGATCTTTCCGGGGGCCGTATTCTTGATATCGGGACCGGTACGGGCCGGATTCTGGAGCTTCTGGGCAAAACGGCCGAAGAAGGTGTCGGTGTTGATATGTCGCGCGAGATGCTGGCGGTCGCACGCGCACGCTTGCAGCGCGCCGATCTTTCGAACTGTCTGGTAAGGCAGGCCGATATGTATCAACTGCCTTATCCGGCCGGAATGTTTGATGTTGTGACCCTGCATCAGGTGCTGCATTACGCCGAACGCCCCGAAGCCGCCATCGCCGAAGCTGCCCGCGTTCTGGCGCCTAATGGCAGGCTGGTGGTGGTTGATTTTGCAACCCATGACCGCGAAGAACTGCGTGAAGAGCACGCGCATCGGCGGCTTGGCTTTGAAGACGGGGCGATCAATACGTGGTTTCGCGCATGTGAACTTTCGCCCGGCGATGTCATAAGCCTGCCGGGCAAGCCCCTGACGGTGCGAATCTGGTCTGCACATGCGTCCGCAAAGGAACAGAAGTCGCAGATAACGAACAATCATAACGAAGCTGCCGAGTAACAAACCGGCAGCTTGATACCATAATAATGATGAATAACGACCCGTTCCACCGGAACGACAAGACAGGATTAAAAGAATGACGGTTAAAAACGACATCGCACCACAGGGAACATCCCGCAGCGATTTGCGGATTTCGTTCGAATTCTTTCCGCCGAAAACGGAAAAGATGGAAGAAACCATGTGGCGTTCGATCCACCGTCTGGCCCCGTTGAACCCGTCTTTTGTTTCGGTAACCTATGGGGCAGGCGGGTCAACCCGTGACCGCACGCATAGCAGTGTCACCCGCATTCAGGGCGAAACCGGCATTCCGGCGGCCGCCCACCTGACCTGTGTTGGTCACACCAAGGAAGAAATTGAAGGTATCGCGCGCAACTACTGGGATGAAGGCATCCGTTCGATTGTTGCCCTGCGCGGTGACCTGCCTGATGCGGGCGATAAATATGTGCCGACGCCGGGGGGATATCCTTATGCGGTTGATCTGGTCGAAGGGCTTAAGCGGATTGCGGATTTCGATATTTCGGTTTCGGCCTATCCGGAAACCCACCCGGATGCGCCCAGTGCCGATTTCGAAATCGAATATCTTAAGCACAAGATCGATGCCGGTGCGAACCGCGCGATCACGCAGTTCTTCTTTGATAACGAGGTGTTCCTTCGATTCCGTGACAAATGTGTTGCTGCCGGGATCACCGCACCGATTGTGCCGGGTATCCTGCCGGTGACCAATTTCGGATCGCTTTTGAAATTTGCCGATATGTGCGGGGCATCGGTGCCCAAGCGCCTGCATTGGCGGTTTGAAGACCTTGACGAAGATCCCGATACGCGCCGCATGGTCGCCTTCCACGAAGCCATTTCACAGGTCGAGGGCCTGATGGCCGAAGGTGTTACCGAATTCCATTTCTATACGTTAAACCGTGCCGAACTGACATATGCCATCTGTCATGCGTTGGGTATTCGCGGTGTTGCACAGGCTGCTGCCTGAACCACCCGCCAGAAACCCTGCATGATCAAAACGACTGGATGACGATGATGAATGACCGCAAGGAACGCATTGCCCTGCTGCGTAAACGGGCCGAAAACAAAATCCTGATCCTTGATGGTGCGATGGGTACCATGATCCAGAAGCACAAGCTGACCGAGGAAGATTATCGCGGTGAACGCTTTGCCGACTGGAAACAGGATGTGAAGGGCAATAACGACTTGCTGTCATTGACCCAGCCAGACATCATCAAGGATATCCATCTGCAATATATTGCCGCGGGTGCGGACCTTCAGGGGACCAATACCTTTAGTGCGACGACGATTGCGCAGGCCGATTACGGCATGGAAAGCCTTGCCTACGAGATCAATTACGAAAGTGCGAAAATCGCGCGCGCGGCCTGCGATGAATGGGAAGCCGCCCATCCCGGCGATGTGCGCTTTGTCAACGGTGCCATCGGCCCGACCAACCGCACCGCATCAATCTCGCCCGATGTGAACAATCCGGGTTTCCGCGGGGTTAATTTTGATCAGCTGCGCGAAGCCTATAAGGAAGCTGTGAACGGTCTTCTGGATGGCGGGGCGGATACGCTTCTGGTGGAAACCATTTTCGATACGCTCAATGCCAAGGCTGCGTTATTTGCCATCGACGAAGTGCTTGAAGAACGTGGTGAAGATGTACCGGTTCTGATTTCGGGCACGATCACCGATGCCTCTGGCCGGACCCTTTCGGGGCAGACGACCGAGGCGTTTTATAATTCGGTCCGTCATGCCAAGCCGTTCTCGATCGGGCTTAACTGTGCATTGGGGGCGGCACAGTTGCGCCCCTATGTGCAGGAACTGTCGCGCATTGCCGAATGCCGTGTTTCGGTTTATCCCAATGCGGGCCTGCCCAACGAGTTCGGTGAATATGATCAATCGGATGCCGAAATGGCGGCCTTGGTCAAGGAATGGGCCGATACCGGCATGGTCAATCTGCTGGGCGGGTGCTGTGGCACGACGCCGCCCCATATCAAGGCGATTGCCGATGCGGTGGCAAATGCGACCCCGCGCAAATTGCCTGTGATTGAACCGAAAATGCGTCTTTCGGGCCTGGAACCATTCAACGCCGCCTGATGCCGGGAAGCTGAAAAAAGAGATCGAACAGACCCATGAGTGACATTTCAAGATTCATCAATATCGGCGAACGCACGAACGTCGCAGGATCGATCAAGTTCAAAAACCTGATCGTCGAGGAAAATTACGACGCAGCCCTTGAGGTTGCCCGTCAGCAGGTCGAAAACGGCGCACAGATCATCGACATCAATATGGATGATGCGATGCTGGATGCCGAAACGGCGATGGTCAAATTCGTTAATCTTCTGGCGGCCGAACCCGATATTGCCCGCGTGCCGATCATGATCGACAGTTCCAAATGGAACGTGATCGAAGCCGGTCTGAAATGTCTTCAGGGTAAGGGGATCGTCAACTCGATCAGCCTGAAAGAAGGCGAGGAACCCTTCATCAAGCAGGCACGCCTTCTGCGCCGTTATGGTGCCGCCGTCGTCGTGATGGCATTTGATGAAAAAGGCCAGGCCGATACCGTTACCCGCAAGATCGAGATTTGCGAACGCAGCTATCGCGTGCTGGTCGACAAGGTCGGCTTCCCGCCCGAAGATATCATTTTCGATCCGAACATCTTTGCGGTCGCGACCGGGATCGAGGAACACGATAATTATGCCGTCGATTTCATCGAAGCCTGCAAGCTGATCAAGGAACGCCTGCCATACGCCAAGATTTCCGGCGGTGTTTCCAACGTTTCCTTCTCGTTTAGGGGCAACAACCCGGTCCGCGAAGCGATGCATTCCGTGTTCCTGTATTATGCAACGCAGGCCGGTATGGATATGGGCATCGTCAATGCCGGTCAGCTGGTCGTGTATGAGGAAATCCCGGCTGAATTGCGTGAACGGGTCGAGGACGTGATCCTGAACCGTCGTCCGGATGCCACCGACCGTTTGCTTGAAGTTGCCGAAAAATACAAGGGCACCGGCGGGCCGGAGAAAAAGGCTGATCTGGAATGGCGCAAAAAGCCGGTTAATGAACGATTGGCCCATGCGCTGGTCAATGGCATTGCCGAGTTCGTCGAAGAAGACACCGAAGAAGCCCGCCAACAGGCTGATAAGCCCCTTCACGTTATCGAAGGGCCGCTGATGGATGGCATGAATGTGGTTGGTGACCTGTTTGGTGCGGGCAAGATGTTCCTGCCGCAGGTGGTCAAATCCGCGCGCGTAATGAAAAAGGCCGTTGCTTACCTGATCCCGTTCATCGAGGAAGAAAAGGACGGTGTGCGCGAAACCAACGGCAAAATCCTGCTGGCGACGGTCAAGGGCGATGTCCATGACATCGGCAAGAACATCGTGGGCGTGGTCCTGCAATGTAATAATTTCGAGGTCCTTGACCTTGGCGTGATGGTGCCGACCCAGAAAATCATCGAAACCGCCAAGGCCGAAAAGGTCGACATGATCGGTCTTTCTGGCCTGATCACGCCATCGCTTGAAGAAATGACCTATGTCGCGGCCGAAATGGAACGCGAAGGGCTCAATATCCCGCTTCTGATTGGTGGCGCAACCACATCCAAGGTCCATACCGCGGTCAAGATCGCCCCGAACTATAACAAGTCGGTGGTTTACGTGATTGACGCATCGCGTGCGGTGGGGGTTGCAAGCCAGCTTGTATCTGAAACCCACCGGGAACGGTTCGCCGCCGAAATCCGTGCGGAATATATCGCGATGGCGGAAAAACACGCCGCCCAGCAATTGCAGAAAAAACGTTTTGCCATTGCGGACGCACGCGCCAACAAGGTGCAGCTTGATTGGGATGCCTACGATATTCCCGCACCGGTCAAACCGGGCATTACCCGGTTTGAAACCTTTGATCTGGCCGAACTGGTTGAACGGTTTGACTGGAAACCGTTCTTTGAAACCTGGGAACTGCATGGCCGTTTCCCCGATATTCTGAATGACGAGAAAGTCGGCGAAACCGCGCGTGGTCTTTATGAAGACGCCAAGGCGATGCTTAAACGCATTGTTGATGAAAAATGGTTCAAACCCTGTGCGGTTGTCGGCATTTGGCCAGCTAATTCGGTTGGTGATGATATCGAAGTTACCCCGGCACCCGATCAGAACGAACCGGTGATGCTGCGCACGCTTCGCCAGCAGATGTTCCGTGAAAACAACAAACGTCCGAACCGGGCCCTTGCTGATTACATTGCACCAAAAGAGTCGGGTAAAACCGACTATATCGGTGGTTTTGTCGTCACCGCCGGGCCGCAGGTCGAAGAAATCGCCAAAAAGCTTGAAGCCGAGCATGACGATTACAACGCCATTCTGGTCAAGGCGCTGGGTGATCGCTTTGCCGAGGCCTTTGCCGAACGCATGCATGAAAAGGTGCGTAAGGAACTTTGGGGTTATGCGGCGGATGAAAACCTTCCGAATGCGGAACTGATTGCCGAAAACTATCGCGGTATTCGTCCGGCACCGGGCTATCCTGCCTGCCCGGAACATACGGAAAAGCGTACGCTGTGGCAGTTGCTTGATGCCGAAAAGAATGTCGGTGTCAGACTGACCGAAAGCTGTGCCATGACCCCGGCATCCTCGGTCAGCGGGTTCTATTTCGCCCATCCCGAAGCCAAATATTTCGGTCTTGGCAAGATCGAACGCGATCAGGTCGAAAGCTATGCCGAACGCAAGGGCATGACTTTGGCCGAAGCCGAACGTTGGCTGGCACCAAACCTGAATTACGATCCGCGTCAGGCGTGATCGTACAGAACCAAAAAAGCCCCGCAGCTTTCCGGCTGCGGGGCTTTTTTACATTTGGTTGCTGATCAATGCGTCGCGTGGAAAAACTTCCCGCGTTCGGTGATGCCGACAATGATGATGGCCAGCACGGCAAGAGCCAGATAGCCGCCCACCAGCGGGATCACCGTGCCATTGAACTGCTGACCGATGATGCCGCCCGCGACAACGCCGATCAGGGTGCTGTAAACCCCGATCATCGAGGATGCGGTACCGGCAATCCGGCCTACCGGTTCCATCGCCAGCGAATTGAAGTTTGGCATGGTCATCGAAAAGCAGAAAAGTGTGACCGTAAGACCCACACCAAACACCGGAAGCGGCGGGGTACCGTCAAAGGCAAATGCAATGCCCAGATTGATCAGGCTGCTGATTGCCATCACCAGAAGCCCGCCCTGGGAGAGTTTGTGCATGCCGATCTTGCGCACAAGCCGGGCATTGACGAAGGATGAAACGCTCATGCAGGCGGCGATCATCCCGAACACCAGCGGGAACCAGACGCCAAGTCCGTAAACCTCGGTTTCGAAAATCTGCTGTGCCGATCCGATATAAGCCATCAGACAGGCAAACATCAGCCCCATCGCCGTTGCATAACCCAGCGTCTGGCGGTTGGTGATGGTGGTTTTGATATCGCGCGCAATCCGGCTGAGTGACAGTTTATGCCGGTATTCCGGATGCAGTGTTTCGGGCATCCGCAGGCTGTACCAGACGGCAATAATGATCGCCAGCACAAGGGTGCTGACAAAAATCATGTGCCAGTTGGCAAGGGCCAGGATCAGGCTGCCCGATGCCGGGGCAAAGACCGGCACGATGATAAAGATCATCATCACGAACGACATGACACGCGCCATTTCGCGGCCTTCGAAACAGTCACGCGTGATCGCAATCGTCAGGACGCGCGGGGCCGCCGCGCCAAGTCCCTGAACGAAACGCGCGATCAGAAGGTGGTCATAACTGTCGGCAAAAATCGCCATGACCGTGCCGATGGCATAAATCGAAAGACCCAGCATCAAGATGCGCTTGCGGCCAAAGCTGTCGGCCAGCGGGCCATAAACGATCTGCATCAGGCCAAAGGCAATCATGAAGACATAGATCAGCAACTGCATGCGGTTGCCGTCTTCGATGCCGTAATCGGTGGCAATCGGGCCGAATGCCGGTAACAGGTTATCGATCGAAAGCGCGACCAGACCAATCGTGATCGCCATCAATACCACGAATTCGACAAAACCGGGGAGCGGACGGGCGATGGTGGCGCCCGATTTTTGACTTTCAGTCATTTATCGGAAGTCCTGAAAAAGGAATTTGTTGTTGTGTGCGGCCAAGTCCCGCCAGCCAAAAGGCCTGTATTGCAACAAACATGCGTTATTTTTCGTTGCAAGATCAATGATGGTTTTTTGAAAGGCAGGTCATTCCCCACTCAAAACAGCATTTTGAACGAACAAAGGTCATCATTTGTGCCTGAAAAATGCTGATAGTGGCAAAAAATATTGGATTTGCCGACCTTTACCTTTTATTCGCAGGAACTTGTAATCATATGATCACATCCTGTTTCACCCGTTCCCGCCGGTAACCCGATATGGCCGAAAAGCTTTTCAAGTCCAACCAACTGCTCAGTCAACTGCGTCGCCTTGTCAAAAGCGAACAGCTTGTGCTGTCGATACTGGCATTGGTGGTCGGGGCCATGGCCGGGGGCGGAACAATCGTGTTTCGCGAAGGATTGCTGTTTTTTCAGGCACTGGTTTATGGCACCGGGGACGAGGCCCTTCATCACTATCTTGTCGATCTGCCATTCTGGCATCTGATGGCGGCCCCGACACTGGGCGGACTTTTTGTCGGCATATTCATCTATAAATTTCTGCCGGAAAAACGCCCGCACGGTGTTGCCGACCTGATTGACGCGGTGGCCTTTCACGATGCGCGCATGTCATCGCGTTGCGGGATCAAAAGCGCATTTGTCAGTGCTGTATCACTGGGGGCTGGATCGTCACTGGGCCGAGAGGGACCCGTTGCCCATATGGGGGCATCCTTCGGTGCGTGGCTTGCGCGGATACTGCATTTACGACGCGGCGCTTCGCGTACTTTGCTTGGCTGTGGTGTTGCATCGGCGGTGGCGGCATCGTTCAATGCGCCGCTGGCCGGGGCCTTGTTTGCCCATGAAGTTGCCCTTGGTCACTACGCATTAACGGCATTTGCCCCGATTGTTCTGGCATCTGTGACCGGCACGATCATAACCCGGCTTTATTATGGTGCCGATGTTGCCTTTTTGCTTCCCGCCCACGAAATCCAGTCCTTCCTTGAATTTCCGGCTTTTATCCTTTTGGGCATCACCGCGGGAATTACCGCAATCTGCGTAACACGCGCGATACCGGTGGTGCAGAAGGCCGCCAAGGCATCCAAAATTCCGCTTTGGTTACGGCCTGCGGTGGCGGGGCTTGTGATTGGTGTCGTTGCGATCCAGTTTCCCCAGATTGTCGGGGTTGGATACAGCGCAATGAATGATGCGCTTTACGGTGCTTATGACTGGTCATTCCTGATGCAGCTTTTGTTTATTAAGGCCGCGATGGTCGCGATTTGCATCGGTATGGGCTTTGCGGGCGGCATTTTCAGCCCCGCCCTTTTCCTGGGGGCGATGCTGGGCGGGGCTTTCGGGATTACGGCAACGGCAGTTTTCCCCGACCTTTCATCGGGCTATGGTGCTTATACGCTGATCGGGATGGGGGCGGTCGCCGCTGCCATGCTGGGAGCACCGATTTCAACCACCCTGATGATGTTTGAGCTGACGGGCGACTATGCCCTGACCATTGCGGTGATGGTGGCATCGGTGATTGCATCGGTCATCATGGATCAGTTTCAGGGCGGGTCGTTTTTCGCGTGGCAGCTTAAATGCAGGGGGCTTTCAACCCGATGGGGCCGGGAGGTCAATTTGCTGCGCATGATGAAGGTCGCCGACATCATGAAGGCGGAATACGAAACCGTGCCGCTTGTCGAAGGCATGCCGGGAATACGGGAAAAACTGATTAACGCACCCTATTCCGAACTGTTTGTTGTTGATGATGATGGCCGGTTGCATGGCACGATCACACTGGCAGATCTGCGCCATGCCGCATTTGACCCGACGATGGGCGAAGAAGTTACCGCAGGCCAGGTCGCCCGGTCCAAGCCGCCGGTCCTGCTTAGGACCGACAGTATCGAAAAGGCCGTGCGTTTGATGGAACAAACCGGCGAGGAACACCTGCCGGTGATCAATAACGACGAAGAACGCCTGATGGTGGGTTTCGTCCATGAAAAGGACGCGAT
>NZ_AUNC01000042.1:0-10493 GCF_000714555.1 Thalassospira permensis NBRC 106175
ACGGGGTTTGTCAGCGGTCTGAATTTTCCTTTTTATTCTGACGGTTCGCTCTGCCGGATCGCCGCCATGGGCGGCAGATATCCCAAATGATTTGGTGGGCACAAAGAGCAAAAGGAAAACAAAATGAACATAACACATATCAAGCGTGCCGGTCTTGCTGGCGTTATTTCGATCACCGCGGCCCTGTCTGCCTGCGGCACACCATCGGCGACCCCGGATATTGATGTTCAAAGTGACGACATGGAAGAAGCCACCGCGACGGTCCTTGCATCGGGATACAGCCCGTTAACCGGTACCGCATTGGTCAATACGATCAATGATCAGACCTTTTCCTATCGTGACGCGGGCAAGGAAACCAATGTGAATGTCACCTATTTCCAGAATGGCAAGGCATCAATCACCTGGATTGACGAGGATGGTGATCGCGGCATGCACGAAAAACTCTGGACCATCGAACAGGGGCAATATCTGTGCCTTTGGGGACGGGATGAAGAAGACGATTGCATGTCGGTCCTGACCAAGGCGGGGCAGTTGGCAACCATCGATAATGATGGAAACGTCGCCTATTACACCAATCGCTCGTCGTAATTTTCCTGTCTGGCATCTGCTCCCTTCCCCACCGATAAGGGAGTGGATGCTGGACATCGCGCCTGCACCGTATTAATTCGTGAAATATCAGATTTATTGTTGGCCCGGTTTGTCGCTGGCCCCGCTATTGCCAGCTCAGACCGACCGACTTCACAGATTGTGGTGCCCATGCCCTATCAATCCCTTCGCGATTTCATCGACGCGCTTGAAAAGACAAACCGTCTGGTCCGGGTGAGCGAACCGGTTTCCCCCTATCTTGAGATGACGGAAATCCAGACGCGCCTTCTGGCCGAAGGTGGCCCGGCAGTTCTGTTTGAAAATGTCATTGGCGAAGATGGCCAGAAATATGACATCCCGGTTCTGGTGAACCTTTTTGGCACCGTGGACCGCGTGGCGGCCGGCATGAACCGCAAACCCGAAGAATTGCGCGAAGTCGGTGAAACGCTGGCGTTTCTCAAACAGCCCGAACCGCCCGGAAGCCTTAGGGAAGCATTTTCAATGCTGCCCTTGGCCAAGACCGTGATGGCGATGAAGCCCAAAACGGTTTCCAAGGCCCCCTGTCAGGAAATCGTCCTTCAGGGCGATGACATAGATCTTTCGAAACTGCCGATCCAGTCCTGCTGGCCGGGGGAGCCGGCCCCGCTGATCACGTGGCCGCTGGTGGTGACACAAGGCCCGACCGCCAATGAAAAAGGCGGCGATAAACGCGATGTGTTCAATCTTGGCATCTATCGCATGCAGGTTCTGGGCAAGAACAAGGCGATCATGCGCTGGCTGAAACATCGTGGCGGGGCGCAACATCATGCGCGCTGGAAAAAGGAAAAGCGCGATCCGTTGCCCGCCGCAATCGTCCTTGGTGCCGATCCGGGTACGATCCTTGCCGCCGTTACCCCGGTTCCCGATACGCTTTCGGAATATCAGTTTGCCGGATTGCTGCGCGGTGAGAAAGTCGAGCTGGTGGAGTGCAAAACCGTTCCGCTGAAAGTCCCGGCGACCGCCGAGATCATTCTGGAAGGTTATGTGTCGCTGGATGAATACGCGCCCGAAGGGCCGTATGGCGACCATACCGGTTATTATAACTCGGTCGAGGAATTCCCGGTCTTTAACATCACCGCAATCACCATGCGCAAAAAGCCGATCTATCTGTCGACCTTTACCGGTCGCCCGCCAGATGAGCCGTCGGTGCTTGGTGAGGCGCTTAACGATGTTTTCGTGCCATTATTGCAGCAGCAATTCCCTGAAATCGTCGATTTCTGGCTACCGCCCGAAGGCTGTTCGTATCGCATCGCGGTCGTGTCGATGAAAAAAGCCTATCCGGGGCATGCCAAGCGCGTGATGATGGGGGTGTGGTCATTCCTGCGGCAATTCATGTATACGAAATTCGTCATTGTCGTGGATGACGATATTGACGTGCGAGACTGGAAAGACGTGATGTGGGCGATTTCAACCCGTATGGACCCGGTGCGCGACATCACCACCGTGACCGAAACACCGATCGACTATCTTGATTTCGCATCGCCCGAAAGCGGCCTTGGCGGCAAGCTTGGCCTTGACGCCACCAACAAGCTGCCCCCCGAAACCCATCGGGAATGGGGCGAAAAGATCTTCATGGAAGACGAGATTATCGACCGGGTTGATGCCAAATGGGATCGATACGGATTGCCGGGATCGGGCAAGAAAATCTGGCGGGATTAAATTCCCTGAAACACCATGTCCAGTGCGTCGGTGAGGACGAATTTTTCAGAAAACTCACCGACCACCTCTCCGAGTTCGGCGACCGTTACTGTCGCAATGAACTGTGGAAGCAAAACCCATCGGGTGTCGCCAATCATAATGACCGGGTTCAAACGCCCGATTGGTTTTGGTATTTCCGAATGCGGACGAAGCGGCACAACCACACGCGTGTTCATATCGGCAAGAAGATCGGCCTGCACATCCACAACATATCCGTTGGCAAGCTTATGGATATCATAACGTGCCATCAGAATTTTCGATGCGATGCCAGTGGAATACCGTGCGTTTCAACATAGTCATTGCTGGCCTGTATCGCCGCACTGTTTTCCTTTTTCCAGATTTCGGCCTGTCGTTTTAAGACGGCGTCTCTCAGTCCGGCCTCGGCACTGCGTGAAATATTGATTCCAAGCTGCTTTGCCGTTTCCAGAAGTTCGGAATCAAGACTGACATTGGTTGCCTTGCGGGTATGTTTGTTCGTAACAGCGCCCATAATTCCGCCCATAATTCATGTGCATCATATATGCGCATTATATCACGCATAGTCTCTTGCCTCAATTCCGGAAGAACATCCAGTGTTCGCCGCTTTCGTCCGGCTTTTCCGACCAGAAGAATTGCGGCGCGTCGCACATGAAATCATCGACCCGCACGGCGATATTGCAAAGGTCGCCATCACCGATCACATCGCGGATATATTCAGGGTCGTTGACCTGCCAACTCATGACTGGCGGGGCGGTTTTATCGTCGATGCAAAGGGCGTATTGTTCCGATTGCGCAAACGGGATCTGTTTGAATTCGGAATGTAATTGACCATTGTGCCTGGTGACCATCAGGACATCGAAAAACGGTCCTTCGGGATTGTCACGATCCACCCAGCCGACGATCTGGTCATTGATATCGTCACAGGTAAAATCCCCGACCAGAACCTGATGACGGTTTTGCGCGGCATATTGTCCGGCCTGAATGCGCATTTCGCGGTAAAGATCATTGGCGGTGACTGGTGCTGCCACCGTATCGTTTGGTGCCGCAGTTTTGGCTTCTTGCGCATCAGCTTGCAACATCGTCAGGGAAGTGCCCAGAAGCAGTGTTGCCACAAACAGGTTTCGCACGTGTGTTTCCCGTCATTCTCTTGCAGGTTTCCGGTTCGTCCCGGTTCGGATTTCAGGTCATAATAGCAACTTGCGAAGAAAAAATGACCAAAGATCGGCTTTCGCCAAATGGATCATTCAAATGTGCGTCAGACGGTATCTGGTTGGGTCTTTCAGGCGGCTGCCTTTTCTTGCCCTTTGCGAAAAGCGATCAGCCTGCCTATAACCATAGGAAACCACATTCCGACCAAAGGGAGCTTCCATGCCCAAAACCGATATGACACTCGATCGCATCACCGACCTGCTGGCGCGCGCAAAAAAGGCGGGTGCCGACGATGCGGATGCCGTTTATGTCGAAGGCACGTCACTTTCGGTATCGCAGCGACTGGGCAAGATGGAAAAGCTTGAACGATCCGAGGGGGCCGATCTTGGCCTGCGTGTTCTGATCGGCAAGCAGCAGGCGGTTGTGTCGTCATCCGACACCAGCGAAAGCGCGTTGAACGAACTGGTCGAACGCGCCGTTGCGATGGCGAAAAACGCCCCCGAAGACCCGTTCTGTGGCATTGCCGATCCCTCCGAACTGGCCGAAACATTTGATGTCGAGGCGCTTGAGCTTTGCGAGCCGGGCGAAGTCAGCCAGGAAAAACTGATGGCATGGGCGACCGCCTGTGAAGAGGCTGCACGATCGGTTGAAGGTATCACCAATTCCGAGGGCGCGGATGCCGGTTGGGGCACCCACCAGATCACGCTTGCCGCGACCAACGGCTTTGCCAATTCCTATGCCGGTAGCGGCAGCCACATTTCGGTATCGGTCCTTGCCGGAACCGGCACCGGGATGGAACGCGATTATGATTATGACAGTGCGGTGTTTTCGACCGATCTGCGCGATCCGGTCGATATCGGCCTGAAGGCGGCGGAAAAGACCCTGAAACGGTTGAACCCGCGCAAGGTGAAAAGCACGCAGGTGCCGGTGATTTATGATCCGCGCGTTTCCGCATCCCTCGTCGGCCATCTGGCCGGTGCGATCAACGGATCGGGTATTGCGCGCGGCACCAGCTTCCTTCTGGATGCCATGGGCAAGGAAATCTTTGCCCCGGGGATCAACATTATTGATAACCCGCACCGCAAACGCGGCCTGCGTTCCAAACCGTTTGACGCCGAAGGTGTCGCCAACGAAAAGCGCCATCTGATTGAAAATGGTGTTCTGAAAACCTGGATCATGGATTTGCGGTCCGCCCGCCAGCTTGGCCTGAAATCGACCGGCAACGCATCGCGCGGGGCCGGAAGCCTGCCGGGACCATCCACCACCAACCTTTACATGGAACCGGGCACCATTTCGCCCGCCGACATGATCAAGGATATCAAGCAGGGCCTTTACATCACCGAAATGATCGGCAGCAGTGTCAACGGCGTGACCGGCGATTATTCGCGCGGGGCATCGGGCTTCTGGATCGAGAATGGCGAGCTGGCCTATCCGGTTTCCGAAATCACGGTTGCCGGAAACCTGAAGGACATGTTCAAAACGGCCGTTCCGGCCAATGACCTGACCTTCAAATACGGCACGAATGCCCCGACGATCCGGATTGATGGCATGACGCTGGCCGGGCAATAAGCCGACATTTTATCTGGATGTGATTTGTAACAGGGGTGCGTTTTGCGCATCCCTGTTTTCATTTTGGCGGCCATTGCATTGGTCGGCATAGGCCTGAGGCACCATAACCCGCACCGGATAAGGCGACAGGCTGATTTCACACGGCAGTTTACCGGCACTTTCGCCGTCAATCTGCAAGGGTGCGGGGCCGCAATGGCTGGTGATGGTCAGACGTTCGGTCTGCACCACCGACACGTCGGTTTGCGCATGCAACCGGTTCAGGGTCAAAGCAATCCCGTAGCGTGCCAGCGCCATAAAGCCGCTGCCGGGCATCAGCACGACATCAAGGCTGTTATCGGTCAGTTTGGCATCGGGGGAAATCACAAACGCCCCGCCATAATGTTTGGCATGGGTCGCAACCACACCGGCAACGCGATATTGTTCGCGCCCGATATTAACTTCGAAATCGCGGTGATGCGGAAAGATAATATTGCGCAAACCTTCGATCACATAGGCACCCTTGCCGATCAGTCGTTTGAGTTTCAGTGACACATTTGCGACCGTATCGGCATCCGCCCCCATGCCGACCATCAAAAAGAATGCCCGGCCATTGACCAGACCGGGCCGCACCCAAACCTGGGCCGGATTGTTGATATAATCGGCAATCGCCTGTGCGCGGATTTCAAGACCGACCTCGACCGCCAGAACATTGGCCGTTCCCAGCGGAATGATGCCAAGCGGCGGGACTTCGTGGCCTTCGATCTGGGCATCAAGCAGGCCGTTGAGGGCCTCGTTCAGTGATCCATCGCCACCGGCAACAAACAGCCGTTGATGGGCACGAACCTTGCGCGCCAGTTCGCGAGCATGACCGGGATGGGTTGTCTGTAACAATTCAACCTTTACACCGGCTTTTTGCAAAATGCTTGAAAGGAAACGTTGTTTATTCCCGCCAGCGCGCGGATTGAAGATAACAGTCACCCCGGAATGGGTCATTGCGAAAAACTTCCGTAATAAAAATGAAACATTACTTTCGCGTTCTCTTTATAGAAAATGAAACATGTAACAGTATATTGACAGAACCGATAAATTTATATGAACGGGTTATATATTCGCGCGATTTGTTTTAAACCATTACTGGTTGGGGACACTATTCGGCATGTAAAACCGTCGAATTCCAGCCATCCTTTTGGCAGGATACGGAGGAGCGGCAATGACAGCGATGACGCTGCAACCGCATTACCGCACGGTCTGGATTTCGGACGTCCATCTCGGAACGCGTGGATGTCAGGCAGATCTTCTTTTGGATTTCCTCAATGAAGTGACGGCAGATACCTATTATCTGGTCGGCGATATCATTGACGGCTGGCGGCTCAAGAAAAGCTGGTACTGGCCCGAAAGCCACCACGCCGTTATCACGACAATCATGGAAAAGGCCAAGAACGGGGCAAAGGTCATTTTTGTCCCCGGCAACCATGATGAATTCGCCCGTGAGTTTGTCGATATGACCTTTGGACATGTCGAAGTCAAGATGAACGACATTCACGAGACGGCGGATGGCAAAAAGCTTCTGATCATTCACGGCGACGAGTTTGACGGTGTGGTCAAATATGCCAAGTGGCTCGCCTATCTGGGTGATACGGCCTACAACCTCGCGATTGTCCTGAACCGTTATTATAACGGCATCCGTCGCAAACTGGGTTACGGATACTGGTCACTGTCGGCCTATCTTAAGAACCGGGTCAAGAACGCCGTTCAGTTCGTCTGCAATTTTGAAAATGCAGTCGCCCACGAAGCTGCCAAGCGCAAGGTGGACGGTGTTGTATGCGGCCATATCCATCATGCCGAAAAACGCATGATTGGCGATGTCCTTTACTGCAATGACGGCGACTGGGTTGAAAGCTGCACGGCCCTTACCGAAGACCAGAACGGCAAGCTTGAACTGCTGTACTGGGCTGAAATGCGCCAGATGGCGATGACACATTCCCAACCCGGCCGCGATGCTGCCAGTGCCCCATCACTTGGATTGGGCAAACTGATGTCGCTGTTTCGGGTTGTCGGGGACAATAACCGTGCTGCCAATGCCAGTTCCAAAAAGAACAGCGGCACGCCAATTGGAAAGACCGCATGAGAATTTTGATCGTATCCGATGCCTGGTATCCCCAGGTAAATGGTGTGGTGCGCACCCTTGAAACCGTGCGCAGCGAACTGGGCGAGATGGGACATGATGTGCATATCATCTCGCCTGATCAATTCCGGACGATCCCCTGCCCGACCTATCCTGAAATCCGGTTGGCCCTGTTTGCCAAACGCAAACTGGCCCGGATGATTGATGCCCTGCAACCGGTTGCGATCCATATCGCGACCGAGGGCCCATTGGGTCAGGCGGCACGTGCTTATTGCCTGAAACGCGAACTGCCGTTTTCGTCAGCCTATCACACCCGGTTCCCGGAATATCTGCATGCGCGGACACGGCTGCCGCTTTCGATTTCCTATCGCGGGATGCGGCGGTTCCATAACAAATCACAATCGGTCATGGTGGCCACGGAATCGCTTCGCGAAGAGCTGGCTGAACGCGGCTTTAACAGGCTGAATATCTGGTCGCGGGGTGTTGACCTTAACCTGTTCAAACCACGACCCGATGCAAGTTTCGGGGATTTCCCAAAACCGCACTGGCTGTTTGTCGGTCGGGTGGCGGTTGAAAAGAATATCGGCCATTTCCTTGACCTTGACCTGCCGGGGACAAAATTTGTTGTCGGCGACGGGCCGCAACTGGCGGAACTCAAATCAAAATACCCGAATGCACAGTTTCTTGGGAAAAAGGTTGGTGAAGAACTGGCTGTCTGTTTCGCATCGGCAGACGTTTTTGTCTTCCCTAGCAAAACCGACACTTTCGGCCTTGTCATCCTTGAGGCGATGGCGTCCGGAACCCCGGTTGCGGTTTTCCCGGTTCAGGGACCGGCCGATATCGTGCGCGGGACCAAGGCAGGCGCCATTGATGCCGACCTTCGCAAGGCGGCGATGGCGGCCCTTGAACTTGACGGCAAAGATGCGCGCGCACTCGCAGAACAATATAGCTGGCGCAATTCCGCCAGTCAGTTCCTGCACAATCTGGCACCGTTTTCAGGCGGGTTTGACGGGGCGGCAGCCAAACGTCTGGCCGTTGAAGACATAACCGAAGCAAAAGAACCGGCGATTGTCATGCCGGCGCAATAACTGGCAGCCATTTATTTATTATCTGGCAAGCTGGGATCCGTCCTGCGGGGTTTCTTTCCCTCGCAGGCTTCGGCGTAGAGTGCCATATGCCCGCATCGCATTGATCGCATCCGTCCCAAGCCACCGACGGAACGGTTTAAGCGCGACATAAACCGGCCGGATAACCGCCACGATACGGGACAGAGGTTTCATCTGTGGTGCGGTCATGCCACTGCGGCTCAGATAAGCCTGCCATCCGGAACGCAAAAGATCGGGACGACGTTTAAAACCGCGCTGTATGGAAAACACAAACAGCAGAATGTCGCGCGCCTGTGCGTCGGGCAATGGCATACGTTTATTGGGGTCTTCTTCGAAATCAATAAAACCGATCCTGCCATCATCCCGAATGGTCATGTTGCGCAAAAGAGGGGCGCCATGCGCAAAACCATTGGCATGCAAATCCGCCAATGCAGTTCCGGCCATGGCAATCAGTTCAGCAACACGTGCTTCATCCCCACCCTTGACCGCATCGCTGATTACGGTTTGCAAGATCGCCCCGTTATCGCCAATAGCGATCCAGTTATCGGCGACTTCGAGAAGATCAGGCACCAGAACGCCTGCACGGTTCAGGGCATGAAGGACTTCAGCCTCGCTTGCCAGACCGGCCTTGCCGCCTGGCGACACTGTCGGGCGCAACATCGGTATCCGCGTCAGGGTTGCGACAAAACGCTGCAAGCGGTGCCAGCCCTTTTGCTTTGGCCGGACAGCCTGTTTGATCCAGATACGCCGTCCTTTCCACCGCAATGGAAAAACCCGTGCGCCAACACCTTGGGCAATCGTCTGTTCCACGATATCGTGGAGTTGCTCTGTCATTTTTTTATCTTATATGTCGTTTTTCGTGGCCTGCATTCCTGCAGGCCCTGTCAGTATCAGTTAAGTTACGTTGCTGCGGCTTGCCGCACCTGCCCGGGCATGCTAGCAACAGCCCGGAAAGATCAAGATATCCATGATGCCTCATCCATATAGATAGTGTCGGACTGACACAATCGGAAATGGCGTCGCACGACCGGGAAGAATTCATTGCCAAAGCATTCGCTAGATCACACGACGGAACATTGGAATACGTGGCCAATGATCAGACGCATCGTTCAGGATGCGGTTGCCCCTTATTTCGGCAAGATTGTCCTGGCTCTGATTTGCATGGCGCTTATGGCTGCCGCGACTGGCGGTTATGCCTATCTGATGGATCCGGTGATTAACGAGGTCTTTGTCAAAAAGAACCCGGCGATGCTGGTCCCTGTCGGGGTTGCCGTCCTTGCGGCTTTTGCGCTGAAAGGCTTTGCCAACTATGGGCAGTCGGTTTTGATGAGCTATGTCGGTGGTCGCATCCTTGCCGATATTCAGAACAAGCTTTACGAACATGTCATCCGGCTTGATATCGGGTTCTTCCACAATACCAATACCGGCAAACTGATCACGCGTTTTACCAGCGATATCACCGCGATGCGGGCCGCCGTTTCCGTATCACTGACCGGTTTTGGCAAGGACTTTTTGACCGCCATCGTGCTGATTGGCGTCATGTTCTATCAGGACTGGCAGCTTGCCATCATTGCCTTCACGGTATTTCCCGCCGCCATCCTGCCGATTGCCCGCCTGGGCAAGCGCATGCGCAAGGTTTCCGCCAACACCCAGCAACAGATTGGTGAATTTGCAACCCTCCTTGAACAAACTTTCCAAGGTGTCCGCCATGTCAAAGCCTATGGCATGGAACCCTATGAATGTTCGCGGATGGAAAAACTTGTTGAAACCGTCTTTGATCTGAGCTTCAAGGCGCAGAAAGTCAGCGCACGTTCTTCCCCTATCATGGAAACACTCGGCGGCGCTGCGATCACGACCATCATTATTTACGGCGGTAGCCGCGTCATTGACGGGGCAAGCGATCCGGGCAGTTTCTTTTCGTTCATCACAGCCCTGTTGCTGGCATATGAGCCAGTCAAGCGCCTTGCCAATATCAATATCAATTTGCAGGCCGGTCTTGCAGCATCGCAGCGCGTGTTTACCGTCCTTGATATCGAACCGGAAATTCGCGATGCCGACGATGCCAAAACGCTTCAGGTCAAGGGTGGCGCCATCCAGTTCAAGGATGTTTCCTTTTCTTATAACAATGAAACGACGGCGCTGCGTAACATCAGCCTTGATATCGAGGCCGGTCAGACGATTGCCCTTGTCGGGCCATCGGGTGCCGGTAAATCGACCATCCTGAACCTGATCCCGCGGTTCTATGACATCAATGCCGGTGCAAT
>NZ_AUNC01000043.1:0-10241 GCF_000714555.1 Thalassospira permensis NBRC 106175
CATCGCCACAAGGATCGCAAGCCACGCCATGTCGATGCCGCTATTGATAAACACCGGTAAAAACATCGGTAGCGCGATATAGGAAATCTCGATCCATTCAAGGAAGAACCCAAGAACAAAGATCACCGCCATCATGAACAGAAGGTTGCCCATATCGCCACCGGGCACCCATTCAAACATGGCATGCACCAGCCCCTCGCCGCCAAGCCCGCGAAACGCAAGGCCAAAGGGCTGCGCGCAGATCAGGATGAAAAACACCATCGCACTGGTGATCAGGGTATCGCGCAACACATCGCGCATCACCCCGAAATCAAGCCGCCCGGTAAACAGGGCCAGAAGCAACGCGCCAAGCGCGCCCATTGATGCGGCCTCGGTCGGGGCGGCAATCCCGCCAACAATCGACCCCAGAACCGCAAAAACAAGCGCCAGCGGCGGTAGCACGACCTTGGCAATCTTGAGCATAAGATCGCGCGTGGCGAGCGCATCGCGTTCATCCTGCGGGATCGCGGGCACCATGTCGGGTTTGAAAATGCCGAGTATCACCAGATAAAGGGCGAGCATCCCGGCAAGGATCAGCCCCGGCACCATCGCGGCGGCAAACAGCGTCCCAACAGATTCACCAAGAATATCGGCAAGCAGGATCAGAACAAGGCTTGGCGGAATGATCTGCCCAAGCGTGCCCGATGCGCAAATCACACCGCACGCCACCCCCTTGTTATAACCGCGATTGATCAATGGCTGTAACGACAGCAAGCCGACCGTCACGACCGTCGCCCCGACCACGCCCGAAGACGCCCCCATCAGAACCCCGACAATCACAATCGCAAGCCCCATGCCGCCGCGAAGGCGGCCCATGGCATGGCCGATCACATCAATCAGTTCTTCGGCCAGTTTCGACTTTTCAAGCATCACCCCCATGAAGATGAAAAGCGGCAGGGCCAGAAGCGTATAGTTGGTCACAACCCCGTAAATGCGCGCGGGCAAAAGGTTAAAAAGCCCGGTACCAAATCCCAGAATGCCAAAGGCAAAACCCGAAATCGCAAGCGATATCGCCACCGGCACCCCAAGAACAAGGAAGCCGAAAAAGCCGCCGACCATGCCAATGGCCAGCCATTCATTACCAGTCATGTTCGATTATTCCCCAGGCACTTCAGTGGCGGTTTTATGGGTGGCGTAACCGGCATCATCGGGCTCATCGGCAGCTTGCCCCGCCCCGGCCACCTGCCGGAAATTGATCAGGGCCTGCGCAATCGCCTGCACGAACAGCAACCCGAACCCGACCGGGATAAACGCCTTAAGCAGGAAACGATAAGGCAATCCCCCAGGATCGGGCGAACCTTCGCCCATCATGATCGACTGGTTCACATAGGGAATGGCAAACCAGATGATCGCCGCACCAAGAATAAGCATGAGGATCGCCGAAAACAGATCAATCATCGCGCGGGCCCGGTCACTTAGCCGGTCATAAAGGAAATCGACCCGTACATGGCCGCCGTGCCGCATGCCATATGCCATCCCCAAAAGGGCAATCGGCGATACCAGATGCCATTCAAGTTCCTGCATGGCGACACTGCCGGTATTGAACACATAACGCAGCAACACATTGCCGCCGACTACCAGAACAAGCGCAAGACCGCTTAACGCGGCCGCCCATCCGGCAAAATCGACGATATATCCCAACACACGATCGGGAAATGGTTCGGGAAGCGGTTCTGACAACGGTTCTGTACGGGTCGAATTCATGTCAGCTCATCCCGTCTTTGGATGAAATGATGCCGTGATAGGGCTTTTCACTCACCGCCGCCCATTCACGGTGCGTATCGCGGAACGCCATAAACGCATCATGGACCTTTTTGGTCAGCGGGTCCTTGGCGGCTTCGGCTTCCAGCGTGTCTTTGGTGATGCCTTTAAGCTTGTTGACGACATCATCAGGCAGGGTCTGGGCGATAACGCCCTCATTCTCGACCAGATCACGAAGGGCCGCGGCATTGTTGGCCTCGCACCAGGAATGACTGTCAAGATTGCATGCCTGGGCGGCGTTTTTGACAATCGCCTGAAGATCGGCCGGAAGGCTTTCCCATGCTTTCTGATTGATCAGAAGCTCGGTCACGTTGGACGGTTCGTGCCAGCCGGTGGTGTAGTAATATTTCGCTGCCTTCTGAAGACCCAGACGACGGTCCTGATACGGGCCGACAAACTCGGCGGCATCAATCACGCCACGTTCAAGGGCCGGGAAAATCTCGCCGCCCGGAAGCAGCTTCACCTCAACCCCGATCTGCTGATAGACCTTGCCGGCAAGACCCGGAATACGCATTTTCAGGCCATTGAAATCATCAAGGCTTTCAATCGGTTCGCGGAACCAGCCGGTCATCTGAACGCCGGTATTTCCCATCGGGAACGCAATCAGGCCATAGGGCTGATACAGTTCATGCCAAAGCTCAAGCCCGCCCGCATGATACAGCCACGCATTCATTCCCTGGAAATTCAAACCAAACGGAACGGTGGTGAAATACTGTGCGGCAAAAATCTTGCCCGCCCAGAAATAGGCATTGGCCGCATTCATCTCGACCGTACCGGCCTGAACGGCGTCAAAGCCTTCAAGGGCGGGGATCAGTTCACCAGCGGCAAAATGCTGGATGTTCAGACGCCCGCTCGACATTTCCGTCACACGTTTGCAGAAATCCTCGGGGCTGCCCGGGCCGGTCACGTAAAACGGTGAACCCGGACCATAGGCATTGGTCATTTTCCAGTTGAAGGTTTCCTGAGCACGCGCAACATGCGGCGTGGCAAAAACAGCCGCCCCGGCGGCTGCCGTGCCGAATGCCGACTTCGTCAGAAAGTCGCGTCTTTTAAGGTTGGTCATCGGTGTCTCCCTGATAGAGAAAGCGCAATACGCGGATAATATCATCGAACGGATCTTGGCCCGCATTGTGTATACACCGTGCAACCGACGTGCCATCTGTTATATTTCAATAAGTTAACTTATTTCAAGCCTCAACAGACCCTCTTTTACTGTTTATTTTTTAATCATATTAAATTACTGCACCACATATATGCATATTAATTAAACATATTACAGGGTGACGCCGGGAACGGAATCCCGCACGCCACAGTTGCGCTTGGATTTTGCGGGAAATATCATGTATACATCGGATGTATAGGGTGCCAAAAAAGCACGAAAAGAGCCCCGGAACATTAACCGACAACAAGATCAAAGGGTCGAAACGGCACATGATCCATCTGCAGCAAGCCCCGCAACCTGCGCCCGAACCGGTCGGCATTGCGCAAAAACTCTGCCAGTCCCTCGAAGACGATATTGTCACCGGCGTGCTTGTTCCCGGTGCCCGGCTTGAAGAAACCCAGCTTGCAAAACGCTTTGGCGTGTCACGCACCCCGGTCCGCGAAGCCCTGCAATTGCTGACCGCGACCGAACTTGCCGAAAAAATCCCCAATCGCGGGGTTTATGTCTCGCTGGCAACGCCGGAACGATTGACCGCGATGTTTGAAAGCATGGCCGAACTCGAAGCCACCTGCGGGCGGTTGGCCGCCAAACGCATGACAAGTGGTGAGCGCCACGCGCTCGAACAACTCCATCACGAACTGGCCCATGCCATGCGCGCGGGTGACAGCCCGGCTTATGAAAGCCAGAACCGTGAATTTCACAATGCGATCTATGCCGGAACCCATAATGACGTGCTGGTCGAAGTCACCCAGGCCGTGCGTCGGCGGGTCGCCCCCTTCCGCCGGGTACAATTCAACAGCCTGCCCCGCCTCGCCTCCTCGCACGAGGAACATCAGGGCATCGTCGATGCCATCCTGCGTGGCGATCACAAGGCCGCCGAAGAACTGCTTTACGCCCACATCATGTCGGTCCATGACGTCAGTCAGGAATATCTGGCAACACTCCGCGCCGAAAGCGACCATCGGGCGCTTCTGATCGCCAAATAAAAAACTTCACCGGTCACGCATCCGCCGCGCCAGAACATGATCAAGCGAAAATTTACCCGCCCCCTTGATCACCAGCATCAGCAACACAAAAACCCATAACATTCGCTGATCGATCAACTGATCGGGCTGCCCGTCAAAAAGCGCGCCCGTCGCCGCACCGTGGGCTGTGATATCCACAACGGTCTGAACCGCCACAAACCCGATCATGCCAAGCGCCCCCAAACGGGTAAACAGGCCCAGCACGATCAGAACCGGCAAAACGAATTCCGCCAAAGTCCCGGCAATCACAATGATATGCCACGGGAAAAACGGAATGGCCGCCGTGTCATATAAATACTGATCGGCAATCGACGGCACGATCTGCGCAAACGCCCCGGCACTGGGGAAACTATCCCCCGCCACCTTGGTCATTGCGCTATTGAGGTAATAAGGCAGCAAAATCGCGGCAAACCACAAACGTGCCGAAAGCCCGATGAACCAGCCATCGGTCCGCGCTTCAAGTGCACCAAACAGGCACCTATGCAGCCCGGTCATTCTTTTGATCGCTGTTTGCATTTTATGTCTCCCTCAAACCGGCAAACGCCCCGGCGGCAATCAGTTGGGCAAAGGTGGATGTCACATCAAATTGCGGATCGCGGGCGATTGCGGCGGCAAAGGCATCGGCAACCGGTGCCTGATACAAAAGCCTGCCTGCAAAAATAGCCCCGGCATCATCCAGCAGGATTTGCTGCACCGTCATGTCAGGCCGGGTGATCAGGATATTTTCCCCGCATTGCACAATAGGCCGCTTTTCCGCCCCTTCCTGCTGGCATTGCCAGATCGCATGGATGGGAAAACCGGACCGCACAAGAAAGCAGGCCGAATGACGCACAAAGGCAACCGGCGCCAGATCATTCACAATGCATTGCAGCATTTCCGACGTGGTCACCGCATCATCGGCCGCATGCAGGGCTTCAAGCCTTGCGCGTTCCAACCGGGCAATATCGGAAAGATACGGCACTGACGCCGCGGCATCGAAACCATCAATGAAATCGGCAAAACCGGCCCCATAAAGCGCAAGCGACCCGGGGCGTGCTTTCTCGGCCCGGAAAAACGCTTGCGCCATCGCCCGAAAGAAATCCTCCCCCACCAGCTTCGCCACCACCGGATAGGCCGCGATTAACGCATCACCAAGCCCGCGATGGACATTATTGCGATAAATCGCAAACCGTTCCGCCATCGCCGGGTCAAAGCCATCGGGCCGCGCAGACGGGTCTGCTGCCATCAGGGCACGGGAAAATTCCCCCTGAAGAGTCCGCGCCTCAATCATGACGCCACCCGCATCGGGCCAACTTTCGAAAACCGCTCAATGTGCCGATCTGCAAGCGCCGCCTCGGCCCGAAGCGTCGCCCAATCGGGCACATCATTATCCCATTCAATCAGGGTCGGCCGCGCCCCAATCCGCGCAATCAACCGATCAAACAGCGCCCAGACCGGATCGGCTACCGGTCGGGAATGGGTATCAATCAAAACCGTCTCATCAGCATTGGCATCCGCCTCATGCCCGGCCAGATGGATTTCCCCGATCAGATCACCGGGGATCGCATCGACATAATCGCTGGCGTCAAAGCCAAGATTGCAGGCTGAAATGTAAATGTTGTTTACATCAATCAAAAGCCCGCAGCCCGAACGTCGCGCGGCTTCGGTAATAAAGTCGATTTCCGGGATCGAATTTTGCGGCAATGCCAGATACGAGGTCGGATTTTCAATCAGGATTTTGCGCCCTGTTGCCGTCTGCACCTCGTCAATCGCCTCAACCAGTTGATTACGCGACTGTTGCGTCATTGGTGTCGGCAAAAGGTCGGCCATATAAAGCCCGCCATGGCTTGACCATGCAATATGTTCCGACAGCATGGCGGGCTCAAACCGCTCCACCAGCCGCTTAAGATCAGCCAGATGATGAGGATCAAGCCTCTCCCCGCCGCCAAGGGACAGTCCAACCCCGTGCATCGATAATGGATAATCGGCGCGCAAGGCTTCGAGCACCGCCAGGCGCGGCCCACCGGCCACCATGTAATTTTCCGGATGGATTTCAAACCAGCCGACCTGCTTGGGCTGGCCGATCACGTCATCGGCGTGTTCGCCCTTGAAACCGACACCGGCCCGATTTGGCAATCTGCTGCTGTTTTGGCTGTTGATCATGGCAAGCCCCCCGAAAAAAGATGCCGACCCGCTTTGGCGGATCGGCATGATCACATCAGGATTTCGGCAGATCGCGGTCAAGCGCCTCAAGGCTACCCATAACCTCGCGCCCATCGGCGGTCGTAAAGCTCATATCCGCACATGTCCCGGCCGGGACCAGCTTCCAGGCATTGCCCTGATAATCAACTTTCGATGTCCCGGCACATGTGGTGCCCGGCCCGGCGGCACAGTCATTCTGCCCGGCAAGCGATACGCCAAAGCATTTCTCCTTGGCACCCTCTGCCTGCGCAGAATGAACAGAAGCAAGCGAAACAGCCGCCGTCAGCGCTGCGCCCAATACCAATGCATTTTTCATGATGTCATCCCTCTTGCGTGAAACCCGATCGCCGGTGTTGGCGATGTCTTTCTGGTAGCAGCCGGGCGGATCATCGTCATTGCAACTTCGGCACACGAAATATCAAGTCAGTGTGAGAGTTTCCCGGCATTTCATCACGGATGCGTGAAATCATCACCTCACGTGCGTCGAACAAACACCGGACTCGCACCGCAAAATCCCCGACGCGAACAAGCGGACTCCAATATCGGGAATCCGAAATCAGACCTCGTCAGCCGCCTCCAAAACCCGAAAACTCAATTTCATTTCCATCATTATTATCACTTTCAGGTGATCACCACTCTTCCTCCCCAGCCACAATTACTGGCAACAAAAACCTCACACGACCACCATGAACACGTCAAATGACGTCGAATCACATCCAAGAAATAATATTTTTAAAACAATTAATTACCTCCAATTTTACGGTTTTCTTCCTCCTGCCGGACGCCTGCATCAGACAGGACAAAAACCTCCCCCGCGCCACAGATCATCAAACACGGAATTTTAGTTCAAATTTGATAATTTTGATAAAATTGATAATTTCTGTTGCCTCTTTTCACACAGCACCCTATGGAGATTCCTGTTTGCCATAACCCGGTGCCATGGAGGCTCACATGAACCAGATCAGCGAAGACATACAGATCCACACAGACGTGCTTAGAAACCAGAATGAACTGTGCAACAATCTGCGCTCGCATTACGACTTCATCGTCTGCGGTGCGGGATCAAGCGGCTGCGTCATTGCCGCACGGCTTGCCGAACGCGAAAACATCCGCGTCCTGCTGCTCGAAGCCGGTGGCGACGATACCGCCCCCTCCGTCATGGAACCTGCTCAATGGCCCGTAAACCTTGGCAGTGAACGTGACTGGAGCTTCATGGGGCAACCCGCCCCATCGCTCAACGGGCGCAGATTGCCGCTCAGCATGGGCAAGGGACTGGGCGGCGGATCAAGCATCAACGTGATGGTCTGGTCGCGCGGCCACAAAGAGGACTGGGACTATTTCGCCGCCAAATCCGGTGATCCGGAATGGGGCTATAAATCGGTTCTGGAATATTATCGCCGCATCGAAGACTGGCAGGGCACACCGGATCCGGCGCGCCGTGGCAAAGGCGGCCCGGCCTATGTCGCACAACCCTCTTCGCCGCAACCCATTGCACAGACCATGGTCGATGCCGCTGGTCTTTTGGGCATACCGGTATTCGATAGCCCGAACGGGCGGATGATGGAATGCACCGGCGGGGCGGCGATTGCCGATCTGCGTATCAAGGATGGCAAACGCCAGTCCGTTTTCAGGTCTTATACCTACAAGGCCATGCACCAGCCAAACCTGACGGTCCTGACCGGCGCGCTTGTTTCCAGCCTGATATTTGACGGCAACAAGGCCGTCGGTGTCGAGGTCATGCTCGACGGTAAAATCCGACAGTTCCGCGCCACCTGCGAAACGATCCTGTCTCTTGGTGCGGTCAACACCCCCAAAGTGCTGATGCAATCGGGCATCGGTCCCGAGGACGAGCTGAACAGACACGGCATCAAGGTACGTCAACACCTGCCCGGTGTCGGTCAAAACCATCAGGATCACATCGCCTTTGGCTGTACATGGGAATATCGCAAGCCCGAGGACGTCGGGGGCGGCGGATGCGAGGCAACCGTGTACTGGAAAAGCAACTCCCGTCTCCAGCAACCCGACATCCTTCAATGCCAGCTTGAATTCCCCGTTCCCTCACCTGCCGAAGCAGAATTGGAAACCCCTGAACATGGCTGGACAATGTTTGCCGGACTGGCCCAACCCAAAAGCCGCGGACGGCTGCGCCTATCCGGTCCGACCATGTACGATAATATGCTTATCGAACCAAATGCGCTCAGCGCCCCCGAAGACGTGACAGCAGCACTTGCCGCAGTCGAACTATGCCGCGAAATCGGCAACCATTCGGCATTCACCCCGCTGGTTCGCGGCGAAACCGCGCCAAGATCGCGCAATCATGCTGGCCTTGTCGAATTTGTCCGCAACTCGGCCGTCACATACTGGCATCAATCCTGTACCGCAAAAATGGGTCTCGACAGAATGTCCGTAGTTGACGCCCGGCTCAGAGTCTATGGCATTGAAAATCTTCGCATCGCCGATGCCTCGATCATGCCACGCATCACGACCGGCAACACGATGGCGCCCTGCGTTGTCATCGGCGAACGTGCTGCGGACATGATCCTTGCCGCACACGATACGCAACTTGCCGCCGGAATAAAGCAACAGCGCCCTGATCCCTCATAGCCCCCCGCTGTTGCTTTTCGTGAGGCCGGAAAGATTTTCTTTTCCGGCCTCACACCCTTAATGACCTGCCCTTTGATGACCCACACTCGCGCCAACGGCAACGCCACCGGGAAAGATCGCGCAGGCAGCAACCTTCGGCCATAAGGAAGCTTCCTCGCCAGAAGGGCGCAAAAGTAGTCCCGCGACGATCAAACCGCGCCGTCAAACTTTCCATTTCTTGCACTTTTGGCAAATTTTGCTATTTCATTGCTTATAAGAAATGGGTGATTGATGTGAAAGATATCCTGACGACAGCCAAGGCGGCGGAAATTCTGGGCGTATCGATACGCACCGCCCAGCTCTGGGTCGAAAGCGGCCAGCTCCCTTCATGGAAAACCCCCGGCGGGCATCGTCGCATACCGCGCCAGGCGGTCATGGATCTGGTCGAACACAACACGCCCGAACAATACCTGCCGCTAAGCGCCCGGGCCATCATCCTTGCGGGCGAAGGCCGGGCTCCCGACTGGCGCGCACATGGCCTGAAGGGATCGGGTCTTTTACTGGACGTCACCGAAGACGCGCTGGAAGCCCGGAAATGGCTCTCCTTTACCTGCCCGATGCTTGTTCTGATTGAAAATGCCACGTCAGGTAACAACAGGAAACTGCTGGCCGAACTGCAAGCTGATCAGCGCTTCCGGCAGACAATCATCATCTCATCGGCTGAAAACACGGAAAACGCAGTCAATCCCATCGGCCATGACCGACTACAATTGCCCCTCTATCCCGATGTCGCGGCCACCAGTGCCGCAATCCTCAAACATCTGACTGCGTCAGCCAAAAAAAGAGCCGCCCCCACGGGCTATCCACTCCCCTGGAACGAGCGCGTCCGGCTCGAAGCCGTAAGACAGTCCGGCCTTGTCGGCTCCGGCCCGGAGGCAAGCTTTGACAACCTGGTCAATCTGGCCGCATTCGCCACCCGATCACCGGTTGCCATGTTCACGCTGGTAACCCAGACGGAACAGTGGTTCAAATCCCGCACGGGTTTCGAAGGGGCCTCTACCCCGCGCGAATGGGCGTTTTGCAACAAAACCCTTTACGAAAACGATCTGACAGTTATCGAAGACCTGACGAAAGACCCTCATTTTTCGACCAACCCGGCCTTGTCCGAACCCTTCGGATTTCGCTTTTATGCCGGGGCCCCCGTGCGCGACCCGCTCGGCTTTGCCCTTGGGTCGGTCTGCGTCATAGATAAAATTCCCAGATCATTGAGCCAGCCGGAACGCGATGCGCTCTCGACAACCGCCGATGCGGCATCAAACCTGATCCGGCTTCGCGCTCTTGAACGTGAAATCGAACGGCATCGGGAAATATAACCGCCTTTCGCGCAACCAGACCGGCATGAAACGACAAAACCCCTGACCATTAAAGGTCAGGGGTTTTGCGAAGTCGTTGAACAGGGAATATTGAGCTGTGTTTGGAAGGCCCGGCGG
>NZ_AUNC01000044.1:0-9701 GCF_000714555.1 Thalassospira permensis NBRC 106175
AAACACATACATATGTTAAATCGGGTTTCGAAGCAGCAAAAGTGGCACGACAAGCAACGCTGAACAGGCAGCAAGATCACCTAAATCGGATGTACTGTATTTGCCTTCTTCATGCAGGATACTGATCGCCCCGATTGACTTGCCCATCGCAACCACCGGGACACTGAGGCAGGCAGAACAGCCCAGACTTTTAATCAGTTCATGATCTGGGAACGCCTCGCTCATGGCCGTTTCGTTTTTTCCGAACCATGGCGTCTGATCACGCAGAACGGTTTGCCCCCACTGTGTCGGTCCCATCTTCTTTTTTGCCGATGTCGGATATTTTTCCGGATTATTTGACCAGACGCGACGGCACATATCGTCGCCATTATCCCAGGCAAAGAACGTCATCAGACGGGGTTTAAACCGGCAATCATAAAGATCGGCTATCGCATCAAGTGATGCTTCGGGCTGGGCTTTCGCCGCATATGCCACCGCCAGTCGAACAAGATCAATATCAGTCATAAAGAGTACTCGGCAACCAAAGGGCAATTTCAGGAAACCAGACAAGCAGGGCAATCGCGCCAAGCATCAGCAGGAAGAACGGGAACGCATATCTTGCCACCCGGCCAACAGACTGCCCTGTCAGGCTTTGCAGAATAAACAGATTGAAGCCAACGGGCGGTGTGATCTGGCCCAGCTCAACCGTCACAATCAGAAAAATGCCGAACCATACCGGATCAATCCCGGCCTGCATCGCCAGCGGCAATGTGATCGGCAAACTCATGACGATGATCGAAACACCATCAAGAAAAAGCCCAAGCACAAGATAGAACAGCGTCAGAACCACAATCAGCATCGAAGGGGACAATTGCCATTCACCGATAGTGCGCGCAATTTCACTTGGAATATGCAGATAGCCCATCGCGGTCGACAGAAAGGCTGCTGCAATCAGGATCGAACAGATCATTGCACTGCTGACCACGGCCCCCAGCAGGGTCCGCACCAACATCGCAACCGAAAACTGGCGCAGGCAGATGGTAATCACAATCGCACCGAACACACCAACAGCTGCGGCTTCCGATGGGGTTGCAATCCCGGAATAGATTGCCCCCAATACAATCACCATCAGGGTGATAATCGGCAGCAGATCGATAATCGCCCCAATCAATTCCAAAGGCTTGAACCGCGCCTCTGCCTTTGGGGCAATGCCAGGTTTCAGCACGGCACGAAAGGCAATATAGCCAGAAAAGAGCGCAGCGATCATGATGCCCGGCAGAACACCGGCAGCAAACAGGCGGCTGATCGAAACCTCGGCCAGGATGCCATAGACGATCATCACGATTGACGGAGGAATCAGCAATCCGAAGCTGCCAGCCCCGGCAAGCGAGCCCAGCGATAAAGATTGATCATAGCCGCGACGCGAAAGTTCCGTTGTGGTGATTTTACCCACCGTGGCCGCCGTGGCAGCACTTGAGCCGCTAACTGCGGCAAACATGGTACAGCCCAGTACATTTGTATGAAGCAATCTTCCCGGCAACCAGTTCACAAATGGTGTCAGACCCCGAAATATTCGATCAGAAATATCTGTCCGGAAAATGATCTCCCCCATCCAGATGAACATCGGAATGGCGGCCAATTCCCAGGTCGTGGAGTATCGATAGACGATATTGGCAGCAATGGTACCGATGCGCGATATATCCATACCGGCAAGAAGGGCAAGTGACAAACCACTCACCGCCAGAAGCCCGACAAATATCCAGACCCCGAGCCCAAGGAACAAGAAAATCAGTGCAAGAACCAATCCCGCAGCAAGAAGTGCATCCATGATAAAACCCGTTTTTTTTTAATTACAGTTTCAGCGCGCGAAACGACATGATTTCAAAGCGTTTCGGCATCTGATGCACGATCGGGGATTGCGATGAATTGTCTGATCAGAAGCGCGATCAACTGAAGAAACAGCAAACAGAGCCCGGCAAGAATGATCCCCTGAGGTATCCACATGGGCATTTCGGCAATACTGCTGCTGACGGTATTTCGGGCCCAGTCGCGCTCAACCCGGACCCACATGAAAGAAATCAGAAGCCAGGTCACACCAAGACCGACGACGCAGCTCAAAGCTTCAAGAAACTTGCGATGCCTGCCTGACACATGCCCAAGGAGCAATTCGACGCGAATGATGCTTCCCTCGCCCAACGCATAGGGCAACGCCAGAAAGGTTGCCGTTGCAACGCCATAACCAACCATTTCATCCATGATAAAGGTCGAACTGTCGAAAACCGTTCGCAGAACAATCTCAAAAAGAATGAACAATACCATTGCCACCAAGGTTATGGCGGCCAGGGCAGCCCCCAGCTTGGACAGGCTTTCGATGAATTTGACGACAGATTTCATGATACTATTCGCGTTGAGCGTACCGGGCACAGTATCACCATGCCCGATACCGGTTCAAAGATATCGAGCCCTACTGTGCAAGCAGCTCGTGATAGGTGTCCAACAGTGTCTGGGCATCGTCGCCCACGCGTTCTTTCCACTGCTCAACTTCCGGGGCAGCAGAAGATTTCAGCAGCGACAAAAGATCCGCCGAAACGCCGGTTGTAACGGTTACACCATTTTCGGCAAGCTTGGCGTAGTTGGCCTTAACCCGGGAATCCAGAGCCTCCCAACCGAATGTTTCCGCCTTTTTTGCGGCATCAAGAACAGCTTTCTGACCTTCTTCACCAAGATCATCAAAGGCATCGCGGTTCATGTGCGTGACCTGAAGCGGAAGCGCATAGTTTACTTCGGTAAAATCGGACAAATATTCCCAGAACTGCGACCCGGCACCGCCGTCAGCCGAGGTCAGAACAGCATCGATGCCATTGGTCGTCAGCTGCGGAACGATGTCGCCCCAGCTGAGCTGAACCGGTGACGCGCCCGCATTCTGGAGGGTCTTGGTACCAGGGGTGTCATAGGTCCGAATTTTCAGACCTTTAAGTGCGTCGGGTTTATCAATTGGCTTGTTGGCCCAAAAACCAGAAGCCGGCCAAGGTGCGGCATAGAGGAAAACCTGATTGTCCTCTTCGAGCGCCTTTTCATAGAAGGGCCGGGTTGCTTCATAAAGTTTGCGGGTATCTTCAATCGAGGTCGCAATGAATGGCAGCGACGAAACCAGGAAGATTGGATTGATCCCTGACCATGCGCCCGAGAAGGATGAAGCAAGCTGTACCGCACCATCCCCGACAGCGTCATAGTGATCGACCGATTTATAGCCCAATGCACCACCATGATGGACTGTGACACTTATGTCGCCATTGGTTTCTTCGCCAAGCGTTTTGGCAAAAAAATCTGCCGTCTGGGCATGAATGGAGCTTACCGGATATTCGCTCGACATATCCAGGCTGGTTTCGGCATGAGCGCCGGTAACGCCGATCCCGAGTACGACCGCAAGGACCGGAAGGGTAACGTTCTTCATTGCACTTTCCTTTTTTTGAAATTCGGTGATCTTCGAACCGGACTTACAGGGAACCTGTATTTTTAAAAATGCGGCCACCCTTCATGATCAGCGGCATATGCACGCCCTGACGGGTCAGCAAGGACAGGTCGTCGAGCGGATTTCCGTCAACGACAATAATGTCGGCAAATGCGCCCGGCGCGATCACACCGATTTCACCCTCCTTGCGCAACACCTTTGCTGCATCAATGGTAGCAGACCGGATGACATCCTTTGCAGGCAGGTAACGACCGCGCAGCAGGAATTCCTCGGACTGGTGGTCATGCATCTCGCCCAGAAGGTCTGAACCATACCCCATGACGACACCCGCCTTATGCAGATGGGTCAGGCATTCAAGACCAGCACCACGAACGTCTTCGATTTTGGCAACCGATTCCTCAGGCAAGCCAAACCGGGCACCTTCACGCGCCAGCAAGTCATAGGTGATATTTGTCGGGATCACGACGGCCCCCGCTTCGCGGATCAGCTTGGCCGTTTCCGGCTTCATCAGATTGGCATGTTCAATGGATTCAACACCGCACTCAAGCGCACGGCGAATGGCCTCGTCGGTATAGAGATGCCCCGAAACATAAAGCTGTGCATTCTTGGCTTCTTCAACCGCGGCCTTAAGCTCCTCGGTTGAGAAGGCCAAAATTGCAATCGGGTCGGTCGGAGAAGAAACACCACCATTTGCCATCACTTTAATGAAATCGGCCCCTCCCTTGATCTGTTCGCGCGCTGCGCGGCGGACTTCATCAACACCGTTCACAACCACGCCAAGCGAACCGATCTGATCTCTGTAATAGTCAACAGACCGCAGACTGTGGCGTCCGCGATAGTCGGTATGACCACCGGTCTGCGACAGGGCCTTGCCACAAATCACGAGACGCGGCGCAGGCAGACCATCCTGCTCAACCGCTTCGACCAAACCGTAATCAGCCCCCCCCAGATCGCGCACGGTCGTAAAACCGCGCATCAACATGCGTTCCATGATCTTTGCCGAACGCAGCGCGACCAAAGAGTTCGGAAGGTCCGCGTTTTTGCCAAGATTTGTGGTGGTTGCGATGACATGCACATGGCAGTCGATCAAGCCTGGCATCACAGTCTTGCCACGCACATCCATAACTTCTGCATCCGGCGATGTGGCATCGGCCGATACTTCACAAATGCGATCATTTTCAATCAGGATGTTGAGCGGCTCAGTCGGTTCGGCAATCGAGCCATCAACAATACGGGCATTTTTAATCAGTTTTAAAGTCATGATCTTTCTTCTCTGGTGGAGCAAGCGGAGATATCGATACCCAATCCGTTGGCAAACATCTGACGAAGCAGTTGGCGCCAAAAGGACAGGAGTTCATCGAAATATTCGGTATCTTTGCGGACAATGGTCTGTGCCACCATGCCGCGAAACAGGCACATTGTTGCGTTCAGGACGACTTCTGCCTGTCTTGGATCAGCATGGTATCGGCGCGAAATAATGGCCCAAATTTCGTTGAGAGAGCTGTGAAAGCCTTGAACAACCGGTATGAGGCGCGTTTTGAAAAGCGCGTTATGGCGCATTTCCGGTAGCCATTCCAAAGTTACATAAAACAGGCCATCCGCCATCAACCGCCACAGATAATCAATAATCTCATCAACAGAAATATCCTTGTCTGCGTTCTGTTCAACATATCGGCGCGTGGTTTCGATGGCTTCCTTGAGCTGATATTCGACCGCCGCAACAACAACGTCTTCCTTCGTGGCGTAGTGATGGGTCAAAGCGCCACGCGAGACATCGGCCTCTTTTGCAATTGCCGGGGTCGTCAATCGCGAATAGCCCTGCCACTGCAAAAGCCGGACCGTCGCCTCCATAATGCGTCGACGGGTTTCTGCACTTTTTTCAACTTGTGTGCGGGCTGTCCGACCGGTCATCTCGCCATCCTGTTTCAGTATTGATCCTCAGGCCGTTGATGTAACAGATACATATAAAAACAGTATAGACTGTTTGTTTTATATTATGTGCACATTCCTGATGGAAGCCGTCCCAATCTCTAAAATATTTCCACCTCTCAGTTCATCGATACGCCAAAGTCGGCAACCAGAGAGACAAAATCGGGAACAACATCAGGATCAAAAGGGTAAGGAAATCCATGGCGATAAACCATCCGACACCCCGGAATACCTCGGGCAACGTTACAAGGTTCCCCAAAGCACCTTTGATCATATAAACGTTCAAGCCAACTGGCGGAGTTACCAACCCGATCTCCAGAAGCTTGATCAGGATGATCCCAAACCAAATCGGGTCCAGTCCGGCACTGCTTACCAGCGGTAAAATCAACGGCAGGGTCAGCAGCAGAAGCCCAATAGAGTCGATCAGCATCCCAAGCACGACATAGATGACTGTCACGGCAAGGAATATCCACCACGGTTCAGAACTGACACTGAGGATCGAGTCCGAGAAAGCGGCCGGAAGTCCACTTAATGCAAGAAAGCGCGTAAAGAACACAGACCCGATAAGAATGACAAAAATGCCCGTCGCGGCAACAATGGTATCGCGTAGGGAATTCTTGATCGCGTGCCACGTCAATGTTCCGCGAACGGCCGCAATGACAGCCGCGACCGACGCCCCGATTGCACCTGCCTCGGTCGGCGAAAATACGCCGGAAAATATTCCCCCAAGCACCGAGAAAATAAGAACAGGCAGCGGCCAAATCGTTTTCAGGGCAGCGCGTTTTTCTTCTTTCGTCGGGTTTATGACAACACTACCGGCAAGAGATGGCTTGAGCTTCACCCGCGCCATGATCATGCCCATGTAGACAAGGGCCGAAAGCACCCCCGGAATGAACCCGGCCATGAAAAGCTGACCGACGGAAACCTTTGCATAAACGCCATAAAGGATCAAAAGGACACTTGGCGGGATAAGAGACCCCAGCGTTCCGGATGCTGCAATCGTACCGGTTGCAAGCCCCTTGTCATAATTGTTCCGCAGCATTTCCGGTACTGCGATGCGTGACATCGCAGATGCCGTCGCGACACTTGACCCCGCGGCCGCCGCAAAGAAGGCACATGCCCCGACACTTGCAATCGCAAGCCCACCGGGCAACTTTGCCAGATACAGCCGCAGCGCTTCAAACAACCCTTTGGTCATGTTGGTTGAGGAGCAAATAAACCCCATAAGCAGAAACATCGGCGCCGCCGTCAGTTCCCACTGACCGACATATTCGAACGGCGTTGCAGAAATCATACCCAAGGCGACGTTCACATTAAACATCGCCGCGATACCGCCGATCGAGACAAGACCAAGACTGATCCCGATTGGCACACGCAAAGCAATCATCGCGAGCGCAATAAGGGTCCCAATGATACCGATATCAAGATTACTCATTACTTCCCTCTTACAACGCGCGCCAGCGGGTTAAGGACTTCATCAGATTGCACAGCACCGCCAAAACACATCCGACAAAACCGATTGGCAGCGCCCATCGGCTCGGCCAGACGTAAAAGAGAAAGTTGGACATGATGGTTTCCGAGGACTTGGTCGCGCGAATGGCATCAAGCGTGCTCTGCCAGGCAAGAAGTCCAAAAAATGCAAGCCCCGCCAAACAAGCCAGAACATAAAGAAAGACCTGCGCAGACCTTGGCATTTGCTGAACAAACAGGTCGACACGGATGTGCTGGTTTTGAAGCTCGACATATCCGAACGCAAGAAAGATCGCGCAGACCATGTAATAGTAGGATACGACTTCGAGTGTTCCGGTTATGCCGTAATCCGAAATTGTCCGAAGCAAAACGTCGGCGGTCACATGAATCATCATGAGAACGACAAACACTGCAGACACCACAAGAAATGTGGTGTTAAGCCAAGATACAGCCCGGTAAAGAAAGTTGGACTGAACTGCGCCAGAACCTGAAATATCTTGATCAGGATTAAAGGACATGAATACCGCTCCGCTTCGTGCCGGAATTACATTTCAGGCTTGGCCGACGCTCCGGGAGACAAGGGACACACTGTCGTAGTGCCAGGTGCAAAGAGCGTCGGCCAAAGGCAAATGCCGCATCCTGATGGATCGGGCAAATGGGCCTATTTTATGCCGTAGGAAGCTGGATCGAGATCGCCATAGATTTCCTTGGCCGCGATCGCCGCGAGGGCATCGACATTACTGCGATCTGCATGTTCCAGCAGTCCCTCCCATTTTGCATAGGTGAACCGGAAATCGTCGATCAGATCCGCGCCGTTAGCGACACCATATTTTTGTTCGGCAATCGTATAAATCTCGCCCAACACTTTCTCGCGGAATTCTTCGACCGACGCCATCAGCTCTGGGGACGGCTGACTGACTTCATTGCCCTTCGCTTTTGCCTCTTCAAGTGCCGCTTCCGAGCGCGCAATGTAATTCACGGCCATGTTTGCCATGCTATAAGCCGTTGCATCCATAAGCTGCTTGCGTTGTGCTGAGGTCAGATCTGCCCAGAAACCGGCGTTAAAGCCCCATTCTGGACCAGTCCAATACATCCCGGTCGGCAGTTCGGTGGTATAAGGTGCAACTTCCCACAGAGAGCGGTCAATCAGGTCATTGGCGGCATTACTTGCGCAATCAAGTGTCCCCCGTTCAAGGCCGGTATACATTTCACTTGATGGAACGTTTACGGGAATCCCCCCAACTTCCTCGACCCATTTTGAGACACTCGATCCGGCAGTGCGGATACGCTTGCCCTTTATGTCTTCAAGGGTGCGAACCGGCTTGCTGCAAAAAAGGATATAAGGGGGCGTTGCATAGGCACCAAGATAAACAATGCCATTATCAGCCCATTCCTTAAGCTGAACTGCGTTGTGCATGCTGAAATCTGCAGCGGCAAAGATCGCTGTCAACGGGTCAGAATAGTTAAAACCAAGTTCCTGAATGGCATTTGCCACAGGCAGCTCTGAAGGCGTATAAACCGCCGCGATGTTCGCGACATTGGCAATATTATCGCGCGCCCCCTGAAGGCTTGCGCGCGGCGCCAAAAGAACAGATCCGGTATAAACTTCAGGTGACAGATCGCCGCCCGAAATCTCGCGAACCTTTTCCGCCCATTCGACATAGCCGAATTTGCTGAGTGGATGTTCTGCATCATAAAACGAGTTGGCAATGAAGCTGGTTTCCGCATGTGCGGTGAAAGCGCCACCTGCTGCAAAAACAGCGGCAATTGCCGGAAGGATCAATTTTTTACCAAGCATCTAGGTCTCCATGTTCAGATCGTGACGGCCACTCTGGTCTGACGTGTCTTGCTACCGATTGCCGGATTAAGTCCGTTCGGCTTTGTTCTTGATAAAAACATACAGACTAGTCTGCTTGTAAATGTCAATATTTATAAATGGACTTGTGGGATCAAACCCGGTTGAAATAAGTTATGACGCAACAACGAAAGCAGGAGCGTTACGCCTTATGGCATTGAAAAATCAGGCATCAGAGCTCTCTGACGCGACAGAAAAAAAAAGTTCGCCCCGGAAACGTCGCACACAGGCAGAACGATCAAGTGATACGCGAAAACGCGTATGCCAAGCGACCCTCCAGGCTCTCATCGAGATCGGGTACGAGCGAATCTCGACTCAGGAAATTGCCACTCGGGCAAAGGTATCTCGCGGGGCGTTAACCCATCAGTTCCCCACCCGCAACGAGCTGATTGTTGCGGCCTTTGATTATCTGATGCGTTCCTGGGAAAACGACTGGCCTTTTGATGACGCCCAAAACCGCCCGAGCATGAAAACCGACGAACTTATCGACGTTCTGTGGGAAAAACTGTTCGAACCCGACAAATACATGGCGGCACTCGAACTGATGCTGGCAGCTCGCCTTGACGATGATTTAGGCCGCGACCTGCGCAACACCATGGCGCGATGGACAACCAAGCGCGACAATATCATTGCTGAAATACTCGGCGTTTCTCAGGATTGCGAACGCACGCGCACCTTCATCCAGATCAATCTCTGCATGCTACGCGGGCTTGCGGTCCATAAGAGCTTCGACAATGAGCCGGATGTTGCCAAAAGAATGCTAAATCAATGGAAGGAAATCCTGCGTCATCTCGCAGAATCCGGAAAATTCCCAAATGATGCTTCCTGATGCCCCCCCTGATGCAAAGTCACGACACTGACAATCCCAAGAAAAATCAAGTGTAAGACCAAGCGCGGAAAAAAGGTCACCCGAACCGTGAAAACCGATTTCTGCGAAAACAAAAACCATTTCACGGCCCGGGATGAAAGCTCAGATCAGGCCAAATCAGTCGGCAG
>NZ_AUNC01000045.1:0-183195 GCF_000714555.1 Thalassospira permensis NBRC 106175
GGGGGGGGGGGGGGGAGATAAGGACTCCCGCACAGTCGGGCATCCACTTAGTTCCCGGAAGCCCCAAGGCTGCGCGCCATATGTTCGGCCCGTGCCTGTTTCCAGTAATCGCGATCCACGTAAACCGTTGGATCGGGCACACGGGCAAGTTCAAGTGCCTCGCGCCGCTCCACACAGGTGCCGCAACGCCCGCAATGGGTTTCACCACCCTTGTAACACGACCATGTGCGATCAATCGGAACACCAAGCCGCCCGGCCTCGGCGGCGATATCGGCCTTCGACCCATGAAGGAACGGGGTATAAAGCGACACGTCGCGCACACCCTCAAGGGCGTGGTTCTGCATCGTCTGGAACGATTTGATGAAATCGGGGCGGCAATCGGGATAGATGAAATGATCCCCGCCATGAACCGCGGCTGCCACTGCATCCGCCCCGGCCGACGCCGCAGCCCCGAACGCCACGGCAAGCATGATGGCATTGCGGTTGGGCACCACGGTGATGCGCATGGTTTCCTCGGCATAATGGCCGTCGGGCACATCGATATCATCGCTTGTCAATGACGACCCGGTCAGCAATGCGCCAACCGGTGTCAGATCGACAATGTGATGTTTGACGCCAAGATCGCGTGCGGCGCGCGCGGCGTAATCAAGTTCCTTTTTATGGCGTTGGCCATAATCGAACGAAATCAGGGAATGCAGGTTGTGCTCTGCCGCAACCTTATGGGCCAGCGTGACGGAATCCAGCCCGCCAGAGCAGACGACAATCGTCTTCATATGTCATGTCTTTCGTGTTTTTAACCTGGTGCTACGACAGGGGAAGGAAACATCCCTTCCAAGGCGCGCGGTTTGACACGAAGGTTTGCGGAAATCAAGGGAAAAACGGCGCTTTTAGGCGCAGTTTACCCCTTAACCCCGGCAAGTACATGAAAACAAATCGGAACCTGAAAATGCCCGTCCGTCACATAGGGACGCAGTGCTTCGAACATCGCGGCATCAATCGCCCCGCGTTCCGCATCCGACGCTTTTCGCAATTGCGGCCCAAACAGCATTTCCATCTGCGGCTTCCAGAATGCCGCGCGTTCCGGGATGCGCCCGGCGGGGTTGTGGGTGGTGAGGGTGACATCACCAAACCCGGCGCGTGCCATGCGCGCGGTGGCGGACGTGGGATCGGCAAAGCCAAACAGATCAAGCCCGGCATCGGCAAAACCGGTGCCCAGCATATTGCCCAGAACCCCATCCATGGCGGCAAATAACGGATTATCGACCAGCGGCGCCCAGAGCATGAAAGCCGCCCGGCCACCGGCACGCAAAACCCGGCTGGCATCGCCAAGGGCGGCATCGGGATCATTGCAGAACATCACGCCAAACCGGCACGAAATCGCATCCATCGTGCTCGCGCCAAAGGGCAGCTTTTCCATATCAGCCGCAACCACCGACAGATTGCCAATCCCCTCGGCCCCAGCGCGTTCCGCCAATCCGGCACACATGCCCGGCACGATGTCGGATGCGATCACTTGGCCGTGCAGGCTTGACTCATCCTCACCAGCCAGCATTCGCGCAATCCCGAATGCCGGTTCCCCGACCCCGGACGCCAGATCAAGCACAGCCAATCCCCGACCGTCGGCGGCGCGCGCCAAAGCTGGCAGATCAAGTGCAGCGATCAAATGCTGGTTGATCTTCTGTGCTGCGGGGGCGAGTTGATCCGCCCAGTTCAGCCAGTCTGAGGAGAGGTGGTGCCACATTACAGAAGTGCTCTCTTAAAGCATTTATTGAATTCAGAATGTTGAATAATTCTAGAAGGATTTCTTCTGAAAATCTCGAAGTTAGAGACTCGTTACATATATGATTTTTAAGTTCCTGTAGAGGCTATCTGATTGTCAGTGCTAAGAAAATTCTAACTTGGCATTTTAAGGGATAGGTATGGTTGAATTGCCATCCCAGTTGCAGATTTTTCCCGTAATCTAATTTTAGTATGTATACTTGAACCTAGGCCTCGGCTATTTGGTCGAGGTGTATGTTGGAAGTGCACGCAAAGCGATGAAAAGAGCAAACAACATAAACCCTGCAATGCTCGTTTGGGCGAGGGAAACCGCAGGCTACACGCTTGAGGAGGCGGCAGGAAAACTGCGTCTTTTTTCTTCCGGGAAGGGAACTGCAGAGGATAAACTGCGTGCGCTAGAGGCCGGGGATGTTAAGCCAACTCGTCAGCAACTGATGAAAATTTCAGAGGCTTATCGTCGTCCACTAACTGCCTTTTATAGAAATAACCCTCCTCCCAAAGGGGAGAGAGGGGAAGATTTTCGTACTCTTCAAGGTGGGGTTTCGAGACAAGAGGATGGTCTTCTAGAGGCACTCCTCCGAGACATTCGTGTGCGACAAGACCTTGTTAAGTCTTTACTCGAAGACGATGAAGACTTTGAAACACTGCCATTCATTGGTGCCGTGACGATACATCAAGGCATTAGCCATTCAGTTGATTATATTCGGCAGCTACTAGGAGTGGATGATGTCGTTTCCCTGCAACACGGGAAACGCACCCCTGACGAGTTTTTCAGCGATCTAAGAAATCGAGTTGAAGCGCTAGGGGTGTTTGTCGTCCTTGCCGGAAATCTCGGGTCTCATCACTCGAATATCAGTGAACGTGTATTTCGAGGCTTTGCAATTTCAGACGAAATTGCGCCTTTCATCGTTATTAACGATCAGGATGCAAAAGCGGCTAGATCGTTCACGCTCATTCATGAGTTTGCTCATATTCTTCTCGGTGCTTCGGGAGTGAGTGCAACGCCAGTTGCTGATGCGAGAACTGATCCACTTGCGATAGTCGAGCGGTTTTGCAATGACGTTGCGGGCGAGTTTCTACTGCCCGAATCTACTCTATCACGTCTCCCATCAACGATCTCAGAGCTAGATATTATAGAAACAATTGTTGCTGATATTTCTTCTAGGAGAAAGATCAGTGAGGCGATGGTTGCATATCGGTTCTGGCGAACAGGTCGAATTTCGGTTGAAGCTTATAGAGAATTAGCATCTCGATTTGCTGCGCGATGGCAACGGCTCAAGCAACAGGCAAGGGAAGAGCGACAGCCAGATCAACGTGGCCCTTCTTACTATACGGTTAGGAAACATAAGCTTGGCAATGCTCTTATTGAACTTGTTAACCGAACTCTAAGAGCAAATGAACTCACGCACACTAAAGCAGCAAAAATGCTTGGAGTTAGTACCAGTTCAGTTGAGCCTCTGCTAAGGCGATCAAGCGGTATGGAAAACACCATGTTCCGAAGTGGGGGGCGGTAGAGTTTGCTATATTTGCTGGATGCTAACGTTTTGATTCGAGCTCATGAAGACTATTATCCGGTTGATAGGGTTCCCCCATTCTGGGAATGGATTGAGCAGCAGGCAGCAAATGGCACAGTTAAAATGCCGTTAGAAATCTATGCGGAAATTGCAAGAGCTACTGGTTTACTGAGTGATTGGATAAATTCCGAAAAAATCAGAGAGGTTCTGTTATTGGACGAGGAAGTTGACCGAGCAATCTTCAATAGTGTTATTGACCAAGCCTATGCTCCAGACCTAAATGACCATGAATTTGAAGAAGCCGGACAAGATCCATTTCTTGTTACATATGCGCTAAACGCACCTGATCGGGTCGTGGTTACCAAAGAAGTTTCCAAAGTATCAAAAAGGAGGGGACGGACTAAAGTTCCGGACGCCTGCAATGCAATGGGAGTTCGATGGATAAACGACTTTGAATTTTATCGAGAACTCGATTTCCGCATTCGCTGATTGTTCCTCAGAATAACCAACCAACTTTTCATCTACTCAATCACCGCACAAGCAATCCGGTCGCCGGCATCGCCTGAAGGTTGAGATTTATAGTCGTCGGCTCCGGCATGGATGATGACGGCCTTGCCGTGGATGTCGGTTTCGCCGGTGCCGTCTTCAAAGCGCACGGCGTTATTGAGGATTTGGGCGTAAAGCGCGCCCTTGTCATTGACATACTGGTTCATCATGTCGCCCGCATGCGGGCCGTCGGCAAATTCGTGGCCGTGGGATTTGTTCATCGGGTTGAAATGGCCGCCGGCGGATTTAAAGCCGCCCTGCGCATCGCATTCGCCGTTTTCATGGATATGAAACGCCACCCACTGACCGGGCGGGAGGTCGCGAAGTTCGATCTTCAGGATCGCGGCATCCGGCACGCCGTTGACCGTCAGCGTCCCGATTTCCGCACCACTTGTATTGATAAAGCGTGACTGGGCTTCCTCGCCCGCCCTCGCATGGCCGGGCACAAGTGCCATCGCTGCACCAAGGGCGAGAAGTGCTGCCGTGGCGGCGGTCGCCAGTGCCATGTGGCGGGCATCATTGGCATTGGTGGTGATGGGAATGGCGGTGGCATTTGATTTCTGGCGGCAGATGTTTTCGCGATGGAACATGGGAAATCCTCTGCTGTTGCGGGCGGGTCAGTGGGCGGCATGGTGCCGGTTTGGCCGTTCTTTGAAAACCTGTCTTTGTAAAACCGGTGGGACCGGGTTTTGTTCCGTAAATCTTTGACCTTTTGGTTGAATTGCGGCCGGAGTATTGGCGGGGTTTGAGGCTATTTTGTGGGACGATGGGGTCGATCCCGCGTGGGAGCGCGGGGCGGCATGGACTCCCGCCTTCGCGGGAGTGACGAAAGGGGAGCGGGGAGTTCGGGAGTGATTGTGTCGACGGCAAGTGCATGAGGGAAAGGCCGCCGTCACAAGGGCGGGTCTGGGAGCGTCAGGTTTGAGGCGGCGCGGGCCGCCGTATCACGGCATAACCAGACGGAGTGCAGGCGCAGACCATGGCAGAGGAGAATGACCGGCAATCTTCGGGGGCTCCGGCACGGCCGCCGTTATCTGGTGCATCTGGCAGCGGCGTAGGCGCAAAAGGATTGGGAGATCTGATCCGGCGTGTTCTGTTTGGCCGGGTTTTATATGTTCGCGGGGCGGCGATTTTGGGCTCTGTCATGCTGATCGGGTTGGTGGTGGTTCTGTATGTCGGGTTTGTCGTGACGCTGTTTGCCGGATTTACTGCCGATATCCAGCGCGAGCTTTTAAGCCGCGAGCTTGAGCTAAGCTCGCCCGGCGATCTGGAGCGGCTGGTGTTTCAGGGCTATCACGAGGCGCAGCTTAAGGGCGATATCCATGCGATGCGCACCGAAATCAGGATGCTTGACGCAAGCGCGCTTGCCGCCGCCCGGCACGGATTGGCCCTGCGCCAGGATGCGATTGCCGCGTGGCGGGCGGCGTTTGATCTTTATGCCGGATTGGGGGCGGTGGTGGCCGAACAACCGGGCAGGTTCGACCCGGACTTTCGCATGGCTTATCTTGGGGCGCTTAATCAGGCGTTCGCCTTTCTGGCGCAAAGCGATTTCAGTGCCGAGGACGGGCGACCATCGCCCGATAATGCGCGCACCGACGAGGGCAAGGAGGTGATTGCCAACCTGGATAATGCCCTGTCGCAGATGGCGTTGACCCCGGGGGTAAACGAGGGCTTTGCGACCGATATCCGCAGCCGGGTCGATGCGATCAAAAATGCGGTGATGAGCTTTGGCGAGAAGGCAGCGCGCGCCCAGGTGGCCTGGGCCAATATCACCGCCGAACAGGCGCAGGCCGACCGGCTGCGCGCCAGCCTGAGTGCGGAGCTTGCCGACCTTAGAGGAGAACATGCCGCCCTTTGGGCGGACGAGGATGCGACAGATGAGGGCGGGCGACGGTCGCTGGTCGCCCTGTTTCAGCAGCCGCTTGGCGGGGTATTGTCGCTTCTGCTTCAAATGCCTGGCATTGTCCTGACGCTTTTGGTGACGGTGGCGGCGGGCGGCCTTGGCTCCGTCGTCAGCTTTACGCGTCGCTATCGCCGGGTCGGGGTGGCGGATGTGGCGAACAGGGATGAGGATGGGGCAGAGGTAGCAGAGGTGGCGGTGGTGGCACCCGAAACCGGCTTTGCCGCCGCAGGCCACCTGATGGTGATGACGGGGGAGGGGATTGCGGCCGCCATCGCGATTTTCCTGTTTACCGAGGCCGGGATGCTGATGGTGACCCAAGGCGGCCCGGACGGATCAGGCAATATCGAAATCAGCGCGTTCCTTGTGACCTTCATGGCGTTCGTGTCGGGCTTCATGGCCGAGGATGCGTTTAACAAGATACAGGATGCTGGCCGGAAGCTGTTTCGCGTTGGCGGCGATGACGGGCCGGGGGCGGCGGGGATGTGAGGGCGCAAAACAAAACCGGCAGGGGATGTGCCTGCCGGTTTGGATGGGTGAGGCTATGATCGCGAAGATCAGATCGCGGAAGTGCCGTAACGCGGGGCGTTACGCTGCGCATTGGTGCCAGCCTCGGCATAGGCCTGACTTGCCTGTGCGGTCTGGGTGATCTGCGACTGGAGCACCTGCTCATCGCGTTCCGGCGTTGTATCGGCCGCTTCCTTGGCCGGGCTGCTTTCAAACAGTTCGGTCAGGCGGGCTTCGATGGATTTCAAGCCTTCATTCAGGCGGTCTTCGGTTTCGTTGATATTGCCATTGATCGTGTCATTGAGCGCGCCAAGGCCGTCAAGGAAGTCGCGGGCCTGTTCCAGACCCTTGGCGATGCCCTCGCTGGCCTGATCAAAAATCTCGCGGGCTTCTTCGGGGCTGCTGGCGTTCGAGGCGATCAGATCACCGACACGGGCCAGAATGCGATCAGCAACTGCTTCGGGGGTGTAATCGGTGGGATCGACGCCCTGGATCGACAGGCCGGTCGAAGACAGGCTTTCATTGATCGCCGAAACGATCTGATCGGCCGAAAGAAGATTGCCTGACTCAGAGGACAGCGAAACCGAGGTCGCGCTGGCGAAGGCGGAGGCAATAGAATTGTTCGACCCGGATTTCGAGTCGTCATTACCGGGCAGGTAAGACTGCGCGCTGCGGCTTGAGCCGTTTGCTGCCTGCGATGTCAGTCCGCCGATGGTGATATCCATGCCGTCCTCCCTGGACGCGGGTTGTGGGTGTATAAGTCCTTGATCGGGCTTGATACACGGTGATTTCCTGATGGCCTGCGCGGGCACCTTCTTGGTGCGGATCGCGCGCCGGAAGTCTTTACGGGCGGTTAATATCGCACAATCAGGGCGAAAAGGCCATAGCCAGTTATATTAGGTCCGGTTGGGCGATGTGCAAACCCGCCATGCGTGATACGCGGGTTTTCGGGCTTGCATCCGGGCCGGTTGTGGCGGTTATCCTGCACTCTGATATTGCAACAGGGGCCAAGCCCGATTATTGAACAGGGTTTGGTTAATCAGAATTGATGATCCGGATCGTGTCGAGGTTTACTCCGCATCCGGTATTTTGAGCTTAGGAGCTGTTTGACGGTGGCGAACTATCAGGAAAGTGCGCGCGAATTTGAAAAGCGCTGGCAGGATTACTGGCGGGAAAACGATACCTATCGTACCCCCAATCCGGGCGATGCCGATTTCGACGCCGCCAAAAAGAAAAAAGTCATCCTCGATATGTTCCCCTATCCAAGCGGGGTCGGTCTTCATATCGGTCATCCGCTGGGCTATATCGCCACCGACGTCAAGGCACGGTTCGAACGCATGCGCGGCTTTAACGTGCTGCATTCCATGGGATTTGATGCGTTTGGCCTGCCAGCCGAACAGTTCGCGATCCAGACCGGCCAGCATCCGCGCATCACCACCGAAGCCAATATCGAAAACATGCTGCGCCAGTTGGAGGTGATCGGCCTTGGCCATGATCCGCATCGTCGCTTTGCATCGACCGATGTCGATTATTACAAATGGACGCAGTGGATTTTCCTTCAGCTTTTCAATAGCTTCTATGATCCGACCGTCGAATGGAAAGGCCCGCAGGGGCAGACCATCACCGGGCGGGCCCGCCCGATTGCCGAGCTTCGCGGGCTGCTTGAAAGCGGGGAATGGTTGTTGGATGAAGACGGTGTGCCGCAACCGAAATCGCTGATTGGCGAGGGCACGAAGGCAGAAGGCAAGGAAATCGACCGCGCGATTGATCGCGGGCGTCTGGCCTATGTTGACGAAGTGCCGGTCAACTGGTGCCCGATGCTGGGCACGGTTCTGTCAAACGAGGAAGTCACCAACGAAGGCAAATCCGAACGTGGGGATTACCCGGTTTACAAGCGCCCGCTGAAACAGTGGATGTTGCGGATTACCGATTATGCCGATCGTCTGGTTGCTGACCTTGAAGGGCTTGATTGGCCCAACGGCGTTGTCGAGATGCAGAAAGGCTGGATCGGTCGTTCGGTCGGTGCGCGGGTCAATTTCCCGGTGGCACTTGCCGATGGCGGCAAAGACAAGATTGCGGTCTATACCACGCGGCCCGATACGATTTTCGGCGCGACCTATATGGTGCTCGCCCCCGAACATCCGCTGGTTGATGCGCTGACGACAGCCGATCAGAAGGACGCGGTTGCTGCCTATCGCGCCGAGGTCAAATTGGCCGGTCCGGTATCGTCCAAGGACGAAGCCAACCGGGAAAAGACCGGCGTGTTTATCGGGGCCTATGCCACCAACCCGGCCAATGGGCAGCAGATCCCCGTCTGGATTGCCGATTATGTCCTGATGGGCTATGGCACAGGCGCGATCATGGCGGTCCCGGCGGGTGATCAGCGCGATTTCGAATTTGCCCATAAATTCGGTCTTCCGATTGTCGCCACCACCAAACCGTCGGAAAGCTGGCTTCGGGCCAATGCACCGGATGATGCGGCCGATCTTGACGATGCGGCATTGCTGGCGCGCTATGAAACCGCACCGGGCGATTTCAAAATCGCGCAGACCGATATCGGCGATACGATCAATTCCGCCAATGACGAGGTCAGCCTGAACGGGCTTTCGACCCCGGATGCCAAGGCAAAAATCATTGAGTGGCTGGAAGCCAAGAATATCGGCCGCGGTCGGGTGCAGTACAAACTGCGCGACTGGCTGTTTTCGCGTCAGCGTTATTGGGGTGAACCGTTCCCGGTTCTGTTTGATCAGCAAACCGGACAGGTGCATGGCGTGGCCGAGGCAGCCCTGCCCGTCGTCCTGCCGGAAATGACCGATTTCAAGCCGCAATCGAACGAGGACCCGAATTCGGAACCCGAACCGCCTTTGGCGCGCGCCAAAGAATGGATGGAAGTCACCGGGATCGTGCTTGCCGATGGTTCGGTCCTGCCGGTGGATGCGGCGGTGGGGTCGACCCACAGCCATGCCGGTGCAGATTACGAAGTGCGTTCGTTCCGTCGTGATGCGAACTCGATGCCGAACTGGGCCGGTTCGTGCTGGTATTATCTGCGTTATTTCGACGCACAAAACGATCAGGCCTTTGCATCGGATGCGGCAGCGGTCTATTGGGCCAATACTACCGATGACAATGGCAATGCCAAGCCCGGCGCGGTTGACCTTTATGTCGGCGGGGCGGAACATGCGGTGCTGCATCTGTTGTATTCGCGTTTCTGGCACAAGGTGCTCTTTGATCTTGGCTATGTCGCCACACCCGAACCGTTCCAGAAGTTGTTTAACCAGGGCATGATCACGGCCGATGCTTATACCGACGCGCGCGGCGTTTATGTCGACATCCATGATGTTGAAATGCGCGATGTTGACGGCAAAAAGCAGCCGTTCAATGCCAAGACGGATGAGGCACTGATCACCGTTCCGGGCAAGATGGGCAAGCGCTATAAAAACGGCATCCCGCCGGAAGAAATTTGCGATCAGTATACGATTGATACCTTCCGGACGTACGAGATGTATATGGGGCCGCTTGACAGCTCCAAACCGTGGCAGTCCGATGCGATTGTCGGCATGATGCGTTTCCTGTCCAATGTCTGGAAGGTCGCAACCCAGATGGAACGCACAAGCGACGTCGATGGCAAGATCGAAACGCTTTTGCATAAAACCATCGCCAAGGTGACCAACGACATCGCTGAATTGCGGCTGAATACTGCGATTGCAGCATTGATCGAACTGACCAACGCCATGACCCGCCAGAATGCGGTGCATGACGATCATGTTCGTTCGCTTGCCCTGATGGTCGCGCCCTTTGCGCCGCATCTGGGCGAAGAGCTTATGAGCCGTATGGCAGAGGCCGAATTTGGTTCCAAAAAATCGGTGATCAAGTTTGACTGGCCGGTATTTGATGCCGAAAAGGCCAAGGACGACGAATTTGAAGTCCCGGTTCAGGTCAATGGCAAAAAACGCGGCTCGATCATGGTGGCGGCGGATGCCGATCAGGCAACGGTCGAGGCAATGGCAAAGACCGATGAAAATGTTGCCCGCCATCTTGAAGGCATGCAGATCGTCAAGGTGATCTATATCGCCAAGCCAACCCCGAAACTGATCAATATTGTGGTCAAGGGGTAAGCCCAGCCTTAATCGACAATGATGATGAAACGGGGTGCGTCAGATATGGCGCACCCCGTTTGGCATTCGGGGATCGTTGGCTGTTTAGCGGGTGGAACCCGGAAGTGAGGGGAGGCAGTCATTACGCCAGCTTTCATGTGGCAGATCACGTTCGAGCAAGGAAATATCGGGTAAAACGTCGCTTCGTCCGAAAATTCCCGCCAGCGTTCCGTCACACAGCATGTCGTAAACAGCCCGGTTAAATATGGCGCGATTTTCAATACCTTCGCGGTTGGCCTGAAACAGGGAAAAGACATTTTCCGTTGTGAGCGGGATGTCAAGAGTATCGATAACCCCGGCAAGTCCGAGCTGATCGCGAATGTGAAGCCCCGAAGACCTCTCGATGATGGCAGCATCAAGCCGGTTGTTGGCAATCATGCTCAGCAAGGAATGGTCGCTGGGAACCCGTTCGAAATCGACATCCTGACGATTGATGATGGCGGGTGGATAATGATAGGCCGAAAGCCCGACCCGCAATCCGGCCAGACCGTCGGGTGAGGTGATCGCGTTCTGACCAAATTGGCCCGGTTTGTAGAAAATCAGATTCTCGCGCAGGTAATACGGCACGGATGCCAGCGAAACCGGTAATTCGCTAAGCGACGGGAAGGCACCCAAGGCATCGTATTCGCCGGCAACAAAGGACTGTACCGCTCGACGGGGTGGTAGAATATCAATGATGATTTTCTGGCCGGTCCGCGCAGCCACTTCTTGATACATGCGAATGAATGTCCCACGCGCCGGACTTTCGGCCATCATCGGGATGTAAGGCATTACAACGCTTATGCGCGCAGCTCCTGCCCGGCCTGTGGCGGGCATTCCAGCAACAAGACAAAACAGGAAAAGGCAAATCAGATAGGGGATTTTATGCATGGATAACAGTCTGATTTCGAGAACTCGTAGGTTAACACATATTTTGCGATTGCCTAAAGCGGATACCGTTCCTCTTTTATTGACGGTTGAGCACGTGCTGGCTAGAAGTCAGGCAGAATTCAATTTCAAGGGTTGAGCAATGAGCCACGGTCGCAAGATTTCGGTTATCGGTCTGGGATATGTCGGTTTGCCGGTGGCGGTGGCCTTCGGGATCGAAATCGGACGTGTCGTGGCGTTTGATATCAACAAGTCGCGCATTGCACAGCTTAAGGCAGGGCATGACGCAACCGGCGAGGTTGATGATCATGAGCTGGCAGCCGCCGATTTGTTGCTGAGTGATAATCCCGAAGATTTGCGTCAGGCCGATTTCCATATCGTGACTGTGCCGACCCCAATTGACAAATCAAACCGTCCTGACTTGTCGCCATTGCGATCTGCATCGAAAACCGTTGGTGCAATCCTTAAGAAGGGCGACATCGTTGTTTATGAAAGCACGGTTTATCCGGGCGCGACCGAGGAAGAATGCGTGCCGATCCTGGAGCAGCTTTCGGGGTTGAAGGCGGGGATCGATTTCACGGTGGGTTATTCGCCTGAGCGCATCAATCCTGGAGACCGCGAACATCGCTTTACCACCATAACCAAGGTTGTGTCGGGGCAGACGCCTGAAACGCTTGAAATCGTTGCGGCAGTTTATGGATCTGTCGTCAAGGCTGGGATCCACAAGGCACCGACGATCAAGGCCGCGGAGGCCGCCAAGGTGATTGAAAATACCCAGCGCGATCTGAACATTGCGCTGATGAACGAACTGTCGCTGATCTTTGATCGGGCGGGTATCGATACCCGTGATGTTCTGGATGCCGCGGGCACCAAATGGAACTTCCTGCGCTTTACGCCCGGCCTTGTCGGCGGGCATTGCATCGGGGTTGATCCCTATTACCTGACCCACAAATCAGAGGAACTTGGTTATTACCCGCAGGTGGTTCTGGCCGGTCGTCGGGTGAATGACGGTATGGGCGAGGTTGTCGCCAATAAGGTCATTCGGGCGTTGTTGCGCGAAGGAGCGACCAAGAACCCTACTGTGACGGTGCTTGGCCTGACCTTTAAGGAAAACGTGCCCGACATTCGAAATACGCGCGTGATCGATATCATCCGCTCGCTCGAAGATGCCGGGATAAATGTTCAGGTCCATGATCATCATGCCGATGCCGAGGAAGTTCTGCATGAATTCGATGGTCTGAAATTGTGTGGTGATGCCGACCTGAAACCGGCGGATGCCGTCGTGCTGGCGGTGTCACACCGGGAATATGTTGCCAAGGGGTGGCCACTAGTGGAGGGGCTTTTGAAGGATGGCATCGGCTTCGTTGCCGATGTGCGCGCCATTCTGCCGCGTGACGACGTGCCCGCAGGCATCGACCTTTGGCGGTTGTAAAAGCTGCGCCGTTTATTCCTGATACAGATTAAGCTCGCGCTGCATCTTTTTGGTCAGGCCGCGCGAGACGATTTTGTGGGATTCTGCCAAATGGTCACGCAGGCTCGCATCATCAAGTCCCGGTGCGTCATAATGCTGGACCCATTTCATCCCGCGCGAGGCAAGATACGGAGCAGGGCGCAAACCTGGTTGTTCCTTTAAAACCTCGTAGGCGATGTCGGATACCTTGAAGGTAATGCCAAGCGTATGACCCGTGGTCCAGCCGCCAATCGCAAAGACCTTGCCGCCGACTTTCCAGACATCGGCACCGCCCCATTGCACGACATGGGTTGTCACGGGCAGCGATTGGCAAAATGCGTTGAATTCATCGCGGGTCATGACGGTATCTTTCACGATTAAGGCTTGCTGGATATTTGGGCAGGCGTGGTTAAAGAGATCAAGAAATGATTTCCTTGATCAGTTGTTGAAGTTCCTTCTCAAACCGATCTGTCCGGAAGTTCTGGTTGCAAAAGGCCTTTGCAGCCCGCGCCATTTCGTGGGTTTTGGTTGGTTGGATCAGGGCATCTGAAACAATATTTGCCAGCATTTCCGGATTGCCGGGCTGGCAGATGCGGCCGGTTTCGCCATCGCGAACGATATCAACCAAAGTTCCGATTGCGGAGCTGATGACGGGAACTCCTGCGGCCATGGCTTCGAGCACGACAAGAGGTTGTGCTTCGTTCGGGGAGCGTGAGGGAAACAGAAAAAGGTTGGCGTTGGATAGAAGTTCGGTGCGGATATCCGCATCGACCGGACCATGATAATGGCAGTGATCCGAAAGGTTCAAATTACGGATCAATTGCGCAAGTTCGCAGGTTGAGAGGTCGCCTTCGGCGCCTGCGATATCAAGCGCGAAATCGATATTACGCTGTTTGAGGATTGCACAGGCCGCCAGCACATCATCGATACCTTTGCTGCGAAAAAGGTTTGATAGATAAAGCATACGCGGCGTTATGGTGCTGATCGGGTCGTGATCGATCATGAAGGCCGTATCGGGCAGGCAATTGGCGATGATTTTTGATCGGCATTGAAGGCCATCAATTTCATTGCGCAACGCCTTGCCCAGAATAATGGCGGTTTGCCCGGCAAAGGCATGGCGTTGCAAAAATGCGGTTAACCATTGGCTGCGCCCGGTTTGCAATCCACGGCCATGCAGATGCAGTATGGTTGCGATGCCAAGGATTTTGGCCGTCATCACATAAAGACAATCGCGATAAAACGCGCCCCCAGTTGGGGCGAAGCAGATATAAAGTGCATCGGGTTTTCGCCGGAGTGCGAGCAATAGTTTTAGCCAAAGTCCCAGAGCCATAAACAGTTTGCCCAATCTCATCCTGGCAATATCGCGGGGATTTTTGGCAAAGCGCATTTCAAGCACTGTCACATCACAGATTTTGCGAAGCGCGACCAAAGCCCGTTCATTCATGGTTGCCGCCCCGTGCATCGGCGGGGGCAGTTGCACCAAGGCAATGATCCGCGGTGGTTTCGTCATCTGCCAATCCCCGACAAACGTTTCAGATCGAAAATGCGCATCCAATGTGGTGGCGCGATAGCCCGGCGATGTCGGGCCAGAACAATGCGTAAAGTTTCTTGATAGACCGGGGCGGGGATGGAGGCAAAATGGCGTGTCTCGGGATTAGTGTTTCGCGTAATCAATTGTCGGCGAAACTGCCAGATGGAGGTCATGGGCAGGCTTGCGACGCGCAGATAAAAATCAAGATCGATGCAGCACGGCAGTACCGGGTCATAGCCACTGGCCATTTCCCAGATATCGCGATGAAACGCCAATGACGAGTGATGCAGCGGGTTGCTGCGATAAAGCCGTGTGGCCGGGATTTGTTGCCACGGGTTGCGGGCGTTTGGTGTGGCTGTTTCCTGTCCTGTGGCGAAGGCAAGGGCGTTTGGACGATCCATGAGAAAGGCGGCCTGTATCGACAGGCGATCCGGGTGAGACACATCATCGATATCCTGAATGGCAATCAGGCGGGTTGTCGCATTGGAAATGGCAAGATTAAGGGCGGCTCCCCTGCCAATCGGGGGGCAGCAAATCAGTTTGACTCTTGTTGCTTGGCCGGGAAGGATGATCGGGTTTACCGAACCATCATCGACAAGGATGGCAACATCCTGCGGGCGGAGAATTTTGTAAAGATTGGCAAAATAGCGTTCCAGAAAGGCATCGCCATCCCGAACCGTGGTGATCACGGTGATCGCATCATCCTTGGTCATGAGGGGCTCCAGACGATGCGAAGTGTTGCGGTGCTTTGGTTCGGGACAAAGATCGTTCTGACCGGGCCGGTTACGGCAAACAGGCCATCATCGGTGATATGGAGCGGATGGTCCGCGATCAGGTGGAGGTTCAAATCGGGGAAATCAATCCGGTTTGAACCGGGTTTTTCGAAGGCCAAGCCGGCGGGGACCAGCAGGCGGAACAGATGCAGGTTGGATCGGCTGTCTGTATCGACCTGATCATGGATGACAATTTCGTTCTCGTTGAATGTGATGTCGCGCTGGCCCCGGCGACCTGCCAGTCTGAATGTGATCTTTGCGGTGCTATCGCTTATCGTGCCGGATGTGAAGGTGCTACACGCCTGTTGACCGGCAAAGGCCGGAAGTGGCAGTGATGCCGGGCCATAAAGGCTTGAAAAGTCTTCTTCGCCGCCGGTGGGAGGCAGGAAAACATGACCGTTTGTGATCAACACCGGCGCGGTCGTGATATCATAGGACGACTTTCCGCGCAGGCACATGCGGGCGTGATAATGGTGGGGGGCGTGGATCAGCAGGAAATCGGCATTGGCGCGAATTGTTGGCGCATGTTCGGGCGAACTATCGATTGCTGCGCGCAGCAGCCAGAAGCCGGTGAAAGCCAGATAATCGTAATGCCGGTTATAGCTGTACCAGCCCGGTGTTTGTGGATTATCCGGGCCGGGATCATCTGGTAAAGGATTGGGGGCAAGCAGGTTGAGCGACAATGTTTCGGTTTGCAGCAAGGTCTGTTCAAGGCGAAACAGGATGGCTTCGGCCTCAGCGCGATAGCCGTGTTTGAGCAGGGCATAAAGGGCGGTCGTTGCGCCAAAGCTCTGTCCGGCACCGCGCCCGACAAGGTTGGGGATGCCTGTTGTTGCGCAAAGTCGGGCAATCAGATCAGTGGCCTTCGCCGCGATTTTGCGTTGGGCTGGCATAGGGCTATCGGTCAGCAAGGCGGTGCAGAAGGCATGATATTGCGCGGAAAAACAGCCGGGGCGGTCCATGAAGACCGGTGCGCGCCAGAAGCGGGTACGAGTATAAAGCCAGTCCAGTTTTGCACGCAGTTTATCCCGCCATGAACCGGATTGGCGGATACGCATTGCAAGGATGTGCCAGTTTGCGACATTGGGCGATTGGTATGGGGCGTTTCGCAAGATGGCATTACGGGTTTCGGCGTTTATTTCCGGGCAGTTTTCCAGCGCGTATTCGATGAATTCGCGATGATAACGCTGGTCCTGGATTTCGGTTTTCAGCGCATTGACGGCCGCCCTAATTTTCGCAGTGTAGTGATCGTCACCAAGGTTTTGCCAAAGGGCGACGGCATAGGCCTTGGCGTAAAAGCTGTGCTGGGGGAAATCGCCATTTTCGAGCTGCTGATTGGCCAGTTGATCGGCAATCAGCCGGGCAAGGCGAAGGCAGCGTTCGTGCAAATCAGATTGCACTAAGCGAAGCGACATGTGACCTCCAGAATCAGGGACTGACTTGATTTCAGCCTGTTAAGCGGGACTGCCTGTATTTCGGGACAGCGTCGGCCAAGTCGTTCGCGCAAGCGCCAGAAAACAGCTTTGCCACCCGGAAAATTCCAGACCAGCTGCGCCAGCCAATTCGGGGCGGACAGGGTGAAAAATCGGTTGGCCCAGCGCAACCAGACGTGATCAACCGGATCGATTGGCAGCAGGCGGGCGTGAATGATCCAGTGATCGCCGCGATCACGCAGATAAATGTAAGGCGTAAAGCGACCGGCCCCGTCATAACGATCAAGCGTGACGGAAATGATTGTGCCATCGGTTCCCATTAGTCGGACGGTGCGGACGGGATGCAGGCGGTATCTGTCACTGTCGGTGTGGTGATATTTGCGACCGGCAATTTCGCCGGATTGAATGGTGGGTTTGTCAAAGATCAGCCGGATGACGGCATCCTGTAACAGCCCATCGCGGCGGGCGGAGAGTGTTGCCCGGATGCGAAGCGTTGCGGGATCAATCCGGCTTGTCTGGTAATCAAGCGCCCAGTCGCCTTCGGCCAGTTGCCAGTGATCGCCAACCTGGTGTGTGTTGCGGCATTGATCGCTGAGCGTGACGAAAGAGTACCTATCAGAGCATTCAAAACTCCAGGGCCCGAAACGGATATCGCCATACTGGCCGGTGATGAGGCGGTTATTGATGATTTCGGCCTGCAATTTCTTCATGCCGGTTTGTTCCGCAAAATGGGATTGCGGTGACATATCGCGATCAGGATCAGGCAGAGGCTCAGGCGAAGCTGCATAATGATCACAGCATCGGTTTCATGAGGGGAAGTCGGAAGAAGCACGCCTGAGACAACAAGAAGAGCAAGGCAAATCCAGCCGGGGAAGAGCTGGTTTTCGGTTTCCTGTGATATCAGGATTTGACGCGAGACCATCGCAAGCAGCACGGGCCAGAAGGCCCCTGTGCGCAACAAGGCGACGAGGTTGACATTGACAGTGCCGTAAAAAAGCAGGGCAAGCGTTTCGGGCAGCATCAGAAGTGTTGCAGTCATGGCAAGTGGTGGTGCGATCAGCCAGATATCGCGGAGCAGCCCGGCCTGCTTTTTGGCAAATAATGCCGCCGAAATGCTGGCGATGATCGCCGCCGTGATCAGGAAGATGCGTTGGGCCAGCATCAGATTGGCGTGCGCTGTGTTGGGCAGATTTTGGCCGAGCAGCACGAAATCAAGATTGGGGAGTGCGCCAGCCAGCAGGGTGAAGCCGATCAGATTGATCATCTGGCTGTGGGTGATTTTGGTTATGGCAGTTGGGTGAGAGGCATGATCGCGAAGGGCAAGCAAGGCACCCGCGATCAGGCTTGCCAGTGAGATTGCTGGTGCGATGGCAAAGAGGGCCAGATTGCTTTGGGTGACGATGGCAACGAAAGCGACGGTGATTCCGGCGATTTGTCCTAGAACGGCGATCAGGGCGATTTTGGAAAGTTGACCGCGTGCCGTAATGATCCAGTCCGGGGCGAGAGCCGCGACCGTGGGCATCAGAAGGATCGGCGATGGGGGGATGTCTGTCGTGATGACGACAAACGCGGTTGCCGCGATAGCAAGTGTAAGGCGAAGCGCGCAAAGGGCGAAGGCGGCGCGGTACTGGTTTGCCTGATAGAACCGGATCAGAAGCAGGCCGCATCCGGCCTGCGCGATGGTTACGGCAAGGCCGATGGTGGCAACGGCCGCGAAATAGGCCCCTAACTGATCAGGGGCGAAATGATGGCCGATCAAAAGTAGAATGATCATACCGCCAAGGCGTGTGATCAGATTGGCTGAGAGCATCCAGAGCGGATAAATACACGTGCGGAACCTATGCATGGTGGGCAAGAACCCTTTCATAGGCGGCTTCGGATCGGGTGCCGTAATCCATGGTGATATTGGTTGCGATCAGGTCGCGGGCGGCGACGCCAAGTGCCTGAACACGTGCCGGAGCGGCATGCAGGGCATGTATGGCGTCAATCAGAGCGTTGCGATCGCGGGGCTGGATCAGGACCCCATTTTTTTGATGGGTAATTGGGCTTCCGGCATCTGGGGTCGTGATCACGGCACAGCCAGCCGCCATGGCTTCAAGCACGGCAAGACTGCTGCCTTCGGACAGGCTGGGGAAGACGAATATATCGTCGGAGAGCAAGTGCTCGGCAAGCTTCGCCTGTGGCATTGCACCGTGCCAGACGCAACCCTGCGGCAGTTTGGAAAGATAGGCGAACGCACAGGGCTGTGCCGCACCGATCAGATCAAGCGTGATGGAAGGCCCATGACGGGTGCGCAGCGCACGGAAGGCTTCGATCAAAATTCGGATGCCCTTGGCAATCGAGATATTGCCGACATAGAGAAGGCGGGTGATGCCGGGATTTTGTGTCGTTCGTTCGGCCTTGACCAATTGAGAACACAGGCCGGACGCAAAGGGAACCAGATGAATGCGTGCCGGATCAATGCCGCATTCTTCAAGTCCGGCGGCAACCACGTCGGAGGGGGCAAAAACGCCATCGGCAAATCGGGCTTCTGCGATGCGGCGGCGGGCAAGGAAGTTTGATATCTCGCGATAACGCAAACCGTGATGGTGATATTCGTCGGCGAGCTGGCGATGGCGGACCGGGGCAAGCTGGCCGGTGACATCCGAAATGATCGTCATGCCATGTGCACGGGCAGCTCGCATGGCGGGAAGGCTGTAATTTCCCTGACCGTGGAGGATACGGGCATCGGGCATATGGAGCCGCGCCAGCCATGACAGAGGCAGATCGGAATAGAGGTTTCGCGCGGGAAGGTGAAGCTTTTGTGCGAGCTTTCCCATAATATCGGGCAAGAGATGTCGGCCGGGAACATTGGAAAGATGTGGTTCCACCCGCCGGGCCGGCGGGGTGAGAAAAGCGCTACCGTCATGACGCCAGAAACTGTCCCAGCGGACCAGCCGGTTATGGTGTGCTAGATGGGCGGCGAGAATGCGGAGCTGGTCATTGCGGCCAATCATCCAGACCGGGGCATCACGGACCAAAACGCGGTTATGCATCAGGCACCTCTGCGCTGTTTGCCATCTTGCAAGCCCGCAAGATGGTTTCGGCGTGATGGGCGGGGGTGTTGTTGGCGATGCGGGAATGCTGCCGGGCTTGGGTTTTCTGCCATGCGGCGCGATCACTTAGCAATCGCGCGCAGGCCGTCATCCATGCGGGCACGATGTTGCAAGGCAGAATTTCGGCGGTGCCGAGAATATCGGGAACGCAGCCGACCCGGTTGCTTGCGAGGGCGACGGTGCCGCATGCAATGGCCTCGATCACGGTGACACCATAGGCATCATTGCGGCTGGGCAGGAGGCAGAGTTTGGCCTGCTGATAGATGCCGGGCAATTTCGCCGGAGGTATTTCGGGCATATGGTCGCTGGCCTTGCTCAGACCTAGTCCCGCAAGCCGGTTTGCAAGGTCATTCTGGTCGCAGGCCCCGACGATCTGGATACGCTTTGCGTGGCCCTGACGATGTAGTCCGGCTGCAATTTCAAGGAAGGTTTCGAAGCCCTTGGATAATGTTGGCCTTCCGCACCATAAAAGATCGACGGGACGGTCATCAAAGCCGTGAAGATGATTGGGAGCCGTGAAGGAAGGCGGGATCGGGGCGACCAGGATATTGTTTCTGACCTTGCCGGATTCGACAAACCAGTCTTGGCCATTTTCCCCGGCGGCAATGCAGATTTTGGCATGCGCGATCATCGTTTTCCGGATGCAATCGCGAAGACGGTTTTGATAGGTGGCGTCCGATCCGGCCCAACCATCAAACTGTAAAATGGTCGGGATATTGTGTCGGCGGGCATAAAGATGTGCCTGCCATTGTGCCAGTCCGAAACCGGCAATGATCAGGACATCAGGCCGGGCGGCGTCAAGGGTGCGGATTAAGCCGAAATTAATCGGGATCACGCGATTTTCACCAAGCGGGATTTTGATGCCGGGCAGGATTGATTGGGCGAAATCGCCGGTCAGCATTGGCCACGCGCGTTGGGGTTCTTGACGCTGGGTGCAGATGACGTGGAAGTCGCCATCTGGATTGCGGGCCGGGTTGCAGGCATGAACAAGGCGGGCCAACATGCCATAGGCGCGTTGCCGGTAGGGCGGAACGATATTCGTAAGCAGAATGATCTTCACGCGCCATCACTCTTTGGTGTTTGTCTTGATGACAAAACAATCATAAGTTACTTTGAATTTCAATGCTTTGTCAGATGGTTGTCGGGGGGCGAACAATTGCAGCCATCACATAAAGGGACATTGGGGAGAGATCGGCGGGGATGACCAGCGACCGAGGGGACTTTTTCGGCCTGATGCTTGATCTGCGCAGGCAGGCGTCATTGGCCGATCACATCTGTTCCAATATCCATCAAGAAGGCTGTTTCCGCCATTTGTCTTTAAATGCGGTCAAATTCGCACAAGCGTGTCGGGATCGCGGTCTTTGGCGTGTTTTGGCACAGGCCGATTGCCTGTCGGCGGATGGGATGGGGATTGTCTGGTCGGCCCGATTACTGGGCCTTGCGGTGCCCGAACGGGTGACCGGCATTGATTTGATGGAAAGTCTTTTGCCAAGGTTTGAGGCGGCGGGACATTCGGTCTTTTTGCTAGGCGCCCGCGATGATGTTCTGCATCGCGTGCAAGCACGCCTTCGCCGCGATTTTCCCGAACTGATCATTGCCGGGGGCCATCACGGTTACGACCCCGATGATGCCAAACTGGCCGAAAAGGTTCGAGCCAGCGGTGCGGACGTGGTGTTTGTTGCCCTTCCCAGTCCGCGCAAGGATGCGTTTGTGGTGAATTACGGGCCGAAAACCGGATGCCGTTTTATCATGGGGGTTGGGGGGGCGTTTGATGTCCTGGCCGGTGATATCAGGCGGGCACCAGCGATGATGCAGCGATGCGGGCTGGAATTTGCATGGCGCATTGCCATGGCACCGCGCACGATGGGGCCACGGTATGGCCGCGGGCTTTGGCGGTTTGCCGGGGGTATCATTCCGGCAATCTTGCGGGCATGGGCTGGACGATTTTACCGCGCGGCAGGTTGGGTCGTGATTGTCGGATTTGCGATCTGGCTTGTGTTGACACCCGCCGATGCCAGCGGACAGGTGGTTTTACCCCCACCTGAAATCGAAGCGGCCGAGGCAAATGCAAGCCAGATCATGCAATTCCTGACCGATCAGCTATCCGAAAACGACACTGTGGAAATTGACGATACGGTCGATGCCCTGATTGCAAGATTGTTGGGGCGGGATGTGGTTACAAGCGAAGGCAATCTGAGGCCAGAGGATTTCAGGATGGTCTTGCTGGTTCTGGATCGGGTTCTGGCATTGACGCAGATGCTCATGCCCGGTGGGACAGGCAGTTTTCTGATGGAATTGATCGTTATGAAGGCGGTGCTTCGGGTGGTGGCAATGTATCCCGAACCCAAGATGCGTGACGCGATGGCAGCAGGAACGATGCCTGAAATCTCAAGGCGGTTTTTTGATGCGGGATATCGCGCGCAAGCCGTTGCGTCAGAGACAACCGACAATACCAGTCCCGGATCGATATCAAAGCCACCCCAGCCCTTTTTGCCAATTCGTTTCAGCACGTATTACAGGCAATGGGACCCCGCGGCGACGCAAAGCTGGAACACGAGCCTTACGGAAGAAAGGGCAGATACCGATCAGTCGGACTGGATTGAACAGCCATCGGTCAGCCCGCGATGAGGCATTCGGATCAACTGCAAACCGACAAGGATACAGACTTGACGTTGATCGATCTGTTCGCGGTGCTGTGGCAGCGCCGCGGGATTGTGATGCTTGTTTTTGTTGCGGTGTTGATGGTGGCCGCGGCTCTTATTCCCCGACTGATGCCAACCTATCGTTCGGTGGCCGAAATTGCCTTTGTGATCGATCGCGAAGATGCCCCGATAGACGGGGGCGGGGTCGCGCAGCATTTGGAAACCGCAATGGCGGAGCTTCGCGGGAATGAAGTACTTGCAACCGCACTTTCGGTCCTGCGCGGCGAGGGCGTTCAGATCGTGCCCGCGATTGACGGAAGTGAGGGAAATGAAGCAGGCGATAACCGCGTACTTGGTGCCCTGCGATCACGGATCGAGGTGGTGCGCATTGGCAATGCGTCCGTGATCGAGGTTAGTGTGACCGATCATGATGCGGCGCAAAGCCAGAAAATCCTGAATGCCGTTATCGACAGTTACCTTTGGCAGCGCGAAAGTACACGCAAACAGGGACTTCGCGCGAGGTTGATGGAAACGTCCGAACAGCTTTTGGCCGCGAACGCAAAGCTGGCGCAGGCCGAAACCGATCTTTCGGTGTGGCAGCAGCAGGCAGGCTTTATCGAACCCGATGAAAGCCGTTTGATACTGGACCGAATTTATCAATTGAATGGCGCGCTGGAGGTTGCGCGCCGTGATCTGGAACGGGCACGCCTGATGGCCGATGCACGCAAGAATTCGCAGTCGATTGATACCCTTCTGGCCCTGCCACCGATTGCCAATAATGAAACGGTTCGACGGCTTTCTGGGCAATATGACGAGGTACGTCGAAATCATGCGGCATTGGATCAGCGATACGGTCCCAAGCATCCGGCGATGATTGCTGTTCATCGCGAACTTGAAACCGTGCAGCGGCATCTGCGCGATGCCGTGTTGGTGGCGGCAGAGAAGATCGCGCTTGATCTGCGAGATGCGCAAAAACAATATGATGTGATCAGAAGCCAGCGTGATGACTGGCAGGAAAAATTGACTGTCCGCCATGAAAAGGCACAGGGGCAGGCCGCCCTTTTGCGCGCGGTGGAACTGATGCGCAGCGAAGCCGACACGCTTGGCACAACGGAGCAGGAACTTCGTATCGCATTGGCTGCATTTCAAAGTGATGTGACGGTGATGCAGGCCGCAAGCCTGCCTGAAACGGCGGAGTTTCCGACCAGACGCGATTTGTGGATGGCTTCAGTTCTGGTCGCGCTTTTTGCCGCCGTTGTTGCGGGGATGCTAAGACACTATTTCGATCAGGCGATCCATGATGACGGGAAGTTGGAAGACCGGTTTGGTATTCCGCTTTATGCCCGGACTCCGCAAGTTGATGACCCCTTTGCCAGTGCGGTTTCGATGGAGGAAGCGGTTGGCCATCTGGCGGTTTTGGTCAATATCCTTGCCAAAACGCGCGTACATGCGGGTCGCGCCCATGTCAGTTGCATCGGGTCGGCTGTGCCGGGCGAAGGCAAAAGCAGACTGGCGCGTGATCTTGCGACAAGCTTTGCGACTGCGGGGATGAAGACGATTCTGCTTGATGGCGATCTGCGCCACCCAGCGGGATTTGCGCGTGTCGGCAACGTGTCGGATTTGACGGCGGCTCTGGCCGGTGAAGGGACGTTGGAGGACGCCATTCAAAGCGGGGAAGATCGTGAATCCTTTGACTATATCGGTGCGCGGGCATCCGTACCGGGAAGTTTTGCGACCGGCTTGCTTCAGAATGGATTACGGGATGTTCTGGATCTTCTGCGCGGTCGTTATGACCGGATCGTGATTGATAGTCCGCCGGTTTTATCAGTGGCCGATGCGATACTGCTGATGGGGGCGGCGGATGCACGGTTGCTGGTGCTGCGCCGTGGTTACAGCAAACGCCGTGATGTGCGCGATGCCATCAGTCAGTTGAACGCCGCCGGGTTGGTGCCCGATGGCCTTGTCCTGGCTGCCACACGGGGCAGACCGGCGTATGGTCGGGACAATGCCGACAGGGCGGAGAACGCCTGATGCGTTTTCGCCGGACCCCTATATTTGCCGGGCTGGTTTTGATCGGGATCGGTTTGGGCCGCCTTGGGGCTGAGATGGCGGCCTTGCGGAATGTGCCGGATATCGAAGCTGCTTTGCGTGATGGGGATGGAGTTGCCGATTACGCAAAGCAGCACGCGGTCACGGCAGCTTTTAAATCAGGCGATTGGATGGCTTTGGAGATATTGACGAGTGCGGAGCTTATAGATGCGCCGTTTGATCCGGTTTTGATGTCGCTTCGGGCTTTGGCACGGGCGCAGCAACAAGACTTTAATCCGCAGGCGATTGGCGAAGAACTGGATCGGGCCGCACGGATTGCCGGGGACCGTTCCGATATTGTGATGCTGCGCGGCTTTGTACTTTCGGCCTTGCTTCAAGCGCGGCCAGAAGGGACAGGAAGGGCAGAATGAGTGCAGGCATCGACGCGACCCAGCCGATGCTGGACATGATACCGATCAGAGCCGCAAGGCTGATCAGAAGCGTTCGATCCAGACGGTTTTCGGCTGCTCGGAAAGTGCGTGTCAGCCGATACAGGATAAAGCCAGCCATCGCCAGCGTTGCGGGAATGCCAAAGATGAGGGCGGCATCAAGCCATAAATTATGGCTGCTGAACCATGCGGCTTTGCGGTTAAGGCCAAGGGTTGCGAAATGATCCATCACCAACGCAATCGCGTTCGGGCCAAAGCCGGTAAATGGGCGATGGGATATGGCGATGATGGCAGTCTGCCATGCGTCATCGCGCTGGATCAGATCGGGGCGGGCCAGTTCGGCAAAGCGATTGCCAAGATCGGGAATGAGCATGGCGATGACGATCAGGGCAGTTGTAACGCAGGCTACGACCATAACGGGATAGGTGATGCGCGGCAGCAGGCGGTCTGCTTTTGGGCGAAGCATGATTGCAAAGGTGATGAGGGCAATTGCCAGTGCAAGAACCGCACTTCGCGAATGGCTGGCGAACAGGGCGGATGTGAAAATCAGTGCAAGTGCGATCCAGCCAGCCGCGTGATCAATCCGGCTTCCGATTGTGGCCGTGCCCTTGGCGCAGAAAAGGTAAAGGGCGTAGATCGCCGCAATCGTCATCAGGCCGCCAAAGGCGTTGCGATTGGCAAAGCTTCCGGTCCAGTCACCAAGATGGGCCTGCTTGGCAAACCAATAGGTGCTTTCAAACGAGAAGATATCGGCAAGACAGGCAAGTGCGACTTGCAGAATTGCTGCAATTATCACGGCCCATGCGATTATTCGGGTGAATTTATCACCTCGCATTTGCGCGCATCCAGCGGCCAGCACATAGATACCGGCCAGCCACAAAACACTGCCGATCATCGGCAGGAAGGCGGTTGGGTAAAGGGCAAGGTGCGATGCGTTGAACGGGGCAGGCAGCGTTGGCCAGATCGGTGCGGCCTGCACGACCAGCCATACAGACAGGAGTGCGCCGGCAATGCCAACCTGTTTGATCGGTCGGGTCAGTTTCACGTGGCCGAACCATCCCGCCACCAGCAACCCGATGCCGGTCAGGATGGTCAAAACCGCTATCGCCCAAGGTCGTGTGCCGCCCAGCATGATAGGGGCCAGAACGATCTGGGATGTCAGGCAAAATGTCACCAGTCGCTGCATCAGCGTTCCGAAAATATCCATGATTTCAAGCTGATCACGATAGCGGAGTTTTTCGGATTTGTCCCGCCGCGAGGTGTGGCTGGGTGTTGCAGGGGCAATTCATGGCCGAAATGAACGCAAAGCCGGACACGGTCGGGGATACGGCGGGCTCAAACATGCCGGTTCTTTTGCTGGGCATTGTGGCAATGCTGGCATCGCTTTGGCTGACCGGGTTTGGCGGGATGCTGGCGAAGCTGATCCTGATCGGGTTTTGGGGGATTTGGGTTGGGCCTGCGATTTTGCGGGGGCGATTGACGGGAGATGGATTGGTCGCCGTGCTTTTGCTGGGCGTGTTGGTCGGGGTTGTTGGGCTTGGCGATGGTGGGACGGATGAGAAAGTCCGGCTGATCGGCAATCTTTTGATCCTGCCGCTTGGCCTGATATGCGGCCTATGGCTGGGGCGGGATTGTTTGCGGGTGATGGTGCCGGCATTGATTTTGTATCTGCCGATGGCAAGTGTTTTTCAGATCACCCATGAAGGGTGGCGGCTTAATCATCCGTTTCTGTTTCTGGGGTTGTTTGCATTGACGTGCGCGATGCGGGGGCATGCGCGCGGATGGATTGGCGGGGTTGCGGCGGTTGCCGTGGTCCTGAGCCAGACGCGGATTGCGGTTTTGGCGCTGATGATCGCCTTTGTCGGGCGGGTTCGGTTTTCGCGAGCGATGACGTGGCTTTTCGGATTGCCGACTTTGATTGCGGTGTGGGTGATGATGACGATCTGGCTGCCGCGACTGTTGATGACGCATGGCAGTGGGCGATTGGCATTCTGGCGGATGTTCTGGGATGATTGGCAAACGGCATCCGCCGCGCGGCAATGGCTCGGCTTTGGAGCGGGCAGTGTCGAGGCGATTTTGCAGGATTTGCCGTCTGCGGTGGCGTTCGGCGCGCTGCATAATGATCATTTCCGCATCCTGTTCGAGACGGGATTGATCGGAGCAATCCTTTGGCTGATGAGCTGGGGGATGCTGATCTGGTTTGCGCGGGGATCGCGGTTGGCGATCTGTATTCTGGCATCAGTCGTGGTGACGATGGTGACGGACAATACATTGTCATACGGGCATTACCTGATTTGTTGCGGGATGGCGGCGGGGATTGCCATGCGGGAGAATACCGATGCAAGGCAATGATCTGATTGCGGTGCGTGACCGTGTTCTTGCGGGGATTGTTCACGCCGACTTTGCCGGGGCCGATCCGTTTGACGGGCTCGAAAGCGGGGTGTTCCGTTTAAGCGGCTTGGGGCGGTTTCGGATGGCGCGGCTGACTTGGTTGCAGGCGATTAAGCGTGGACCACGGGCATTACGCCATATTGCGATCATCCCGGCATTGCAAAACCCGAAAACGTTGGCGTTGCTTTTGGGTGCGGCTGATGGGGTACGGCTTTGTGATGTAGCGGGTAGGCTTTGCCGGATGCAAAACGAGGACGGTGGTTGGGGATATCCGTTTGCGTGGCAGGCACGCGCCTTTTATGTGCCGCGCGGTGCGTCCAATGCGATTGTCACAAGCTTTGCGGTTGATGCGTTGATGACTGGCGGTATGGCACCAAGCGACCCGATATTGCATCGGGCGGCGGGATTTTTGCGTGGGCTTTGGCGGGATGGGTATTTTGCCTATGTCGGGCAGGGGGATGGGGAAATCCATAATGCCAGCCTTTGGACCGTCTGGACATTGCATCGCATTGATCCGGGTAATGAAATAAGCCGGAAGGCGGTTGCGCGGGTTTTGGCCGCGCAGCGTTCCGATGGGGCGTGGGAATATGGCACGCGGTCGCATCATCGCTTTGTTGATGGCTTTCATACCGGTTACATCCTTGATCTGCTGGATCGGTTCCGGGCATCGGGGATGGTCGGGTTGGATGACGCGATCATGCGTGGCTATGCATTTTACCGTGCGGAATGTTTTGACACTAATGGCCGCCCGCGCAGCTTTGCCAGGCGGGACGGGTATGTTGATTGTCATGCGGTGGCACAAGCCATCGGGACACTTTGCCGGTTTGGCGAGCTTGCAGCGGCAAAGAAGATTGCAGATTGGGCGTGTGAAGCATTGTTTGATGCAAAGCGCGGTGTTTTTTATGCCGGTCTTGGGCGGTTTGGCGTGGATCGGCGCAATTATATGCGCTGGACACAGGCATGGATGGTCTGGGCATTGTCAATTGTGATAGAAAAGACCGCGATGACAGAAGCACTCAAACCTGCCCAACCCTTGGTTTTCGAACATCCCGATCCGGCCCGGCCGGAGAAGGAAGAAGCCCTTCGTGCGCTTTCCGAGGGTGCATTTCGCGACCTGTTTAAAGTGACCCGGATTGAAGCGCAGAAAATGCGGGTAAGCGGGGATATGGAAGCGCTTTATCGCCTGACGCGAGGGCTTAAAACCCTGCAACGGATTGGTGGGGAGCGGGGGATTGTTTTGAGGACAGGGCCGGTGCAATTCTTGCACGAGCAGGAGTAATTCGCTTTTTGCTGCGAATTCGATAAATATAAGATAGACTAAGTTAACTTAGTCACATTTTAGGTGCGCGATGGGAACCGTTAACATTCATGAGGCCAAAACACACCTGTCCCGGTTGATTGCAAGGGTAATGAACGGCGAGGATCTTGTGATTGCTAAGGCAGGAAAACCGGTCGTTCAGATGTCTGCGTTTGATCCCGAGAAGTCCCTTGCCAAACGGACGGGATTCCTTCGCGGTGAAATTCTGGTTCCGGACGATTTCGACAGAATGGGATCGGACGAGATCGAAGAAATGTTTGGTCTGCGCTGATGAAGCTTTTGCTCGATACACACTTGATCCTTTGGGCGGCAGGAGAACCGGAAAAGCTTCCATCTGGCGCAGTTGATCTGATCGAAAACGCTGAGAGCGAATTGCTTTTCAGCGCGGCCAGTCTTTGGGAAATCGCAATCAAGTCCGGGCTGGGGCGAGATGATTTTCGGGTGAATGCCCGGCTATTGCGTCGAGGGTTAATTGATAATGGATACTCCGAATTGCCGATCACTGGCGAACATACGCTTATGATCGATACTTTACCGTCTATTCACAAGGATCCGTTTGATCGGCTTCTGGTTGCTCAGGCGATATCGGAAGGGATAATGCTTCTGACATCGGATGATCTGGTCGCGAAATATGCGGGGCCGGTACGTTTGGTCTGATTTTGTTGCGCTTTTGATGAAATCCTTCAGTAATGTCCGGCCCTTGCCGTAGTTGTTAGTCCAGTTCATGCCCAAAGCCTTTCCCGCCCTTCCGATTGATGCTGTTCTGCCCGACCTTTGTGCTGTGCTGGAAACCGTTACCAACGCGGTTTTGCAAGCCCCGCCGGGGGCTGGGAAAACGACCAAGGTGCCGTTGGCGTTACTGGAAAGTGCATGGCGCAATGATCAGAAGATCGTGATGCTGGAACCCCGGCGGCTGGCCGCGCGGGCGGCGGCGAGGCGGATGGCGCAGTTATTGGGCGAAAGCGTGGGCGAGACGGTCGGTTATCGTGTACGGTTTGACAGCAAGGTTTCCACCAGAACCCGGATCGAGGTCGTGACCGAAGGTATTCTGGTGCGCATGATCCAGGATGACCCGGAACTGTCAGACATTGGGTGCGTGATTTTTGATGAATTTCACGAACGGTCGCTTGATGCCGATCTGGGTTTGGCCTTGGCGCGGGAAACGCAGACCGCCCTTCGCGATGATTTGCGTATTGTTGTGATGTCGGCCACCCTTGATGGCGGTCCTATTGCGGCCCTGATGGGCGACTGCCCGGTGATCACCAGCGAAGGCCGAGCCTTTCCGGTCGAGACAAAATATGTTCCAATCCGCCCCGATGCATGGATTGATCGGGAAATGACGGCGGCGATCAGGCAGGCACTTCGCGAGGAAAGCGGGTCGATCTTGGCCTTTCTGCCGGGACAGAGCGAAATCACGCGGGTTGAGGCGGCATTGAAAGATGGGCTTGACCCATCGGTGATCATTGCGCCGCTTTATGGGGCGATGGAAACCAAGGCGCAGGACATTGCGATTGAGCCGGCCCCAGATGGTATGCGCAAGGTGGTCCTGGCAACCGCGATTGCCGAAACGTCATTGACGATAGATGGCATTCGGGTGGTGGTGGATTGCGGACTGCAGCGTTTGCCGAGGTTTGGCCCGGCATCGGGCATGACGCGGCTGGTGACGGTCAAATCATCGCAGGCCAGTGCCGAACAACGTCGTGGCCGTGCCGGTCGGTTAGAGCCCGGCGTGTGTTATCGCCTATGGGCGGAGGCTGAACATCGCGCCCGCCCGCCCTTTACCGCGCCGGAAATTGCCGATGCCGATCTTGCCCCTCTGACGTTGGAACTCGCGCGGTGGGGCGTGTCTGATCCGGCAAGCCTGCCCTGGCTGGATCAGCCCGACGGGGCAAAGATCGATCAGGCGCGTGATGTGTTACGGCGGCTTGAGGCGATTGACGATGCCAACCGGATCACGCCGATGGGCACCGCGATGGCTGGATTGCCGGTGCATCCACGCTTGGCGCATATGATGTTGCGTGGGGCGCGCCTTGGACTGGGCGAGGTTGCCTGTGCGCTGGCGGCATTGTTATCGGATCGCGATTTCATGCGCGGTCGCGGCGCGGATTTACGGCTTAGGGTCGAGGCGATTTTGGCCCGAAAGGCCCCGAAAATGATCACCGAGGCCGCAAGGCAGCTTTCGCGGCGATTGGGTGATGCCGTGAAGAAAGAGGCCAGCAAAGCGGGCAATCATAACCCCGCTGGCCCCGATGATCCTGTTGATCATGCCGATCAGGTCGGGTTGCTTCTGGCCTTTGCCTATCCCGACCGGATTGGCGAGCGGCGCAAGGGTACGGATGCGCGTTATCGCCTGTCGGGCGGGCGTGGCGGGATACTGGCCAACGATGATGGGTTGGCGAACGAACCCTATATCGCGGTGGCCGAGCTTGACGGACAGGCACGAGAGGCAAGGATTTACCTTGCCGCACCGTTATCGCGCGCGAGCCTTGAAACCCATTTCGCCGATCAGATTTCCGAAGGGACAGAGGTCTTCTGGGATGCGCAAAGCGATGCGGTGCAGGCGCGCTGGCAACGGCGCATCGGCGCGCTGGTGCTTGATGAAAAAACCACCCGTGACGAAGCCGGACCGGATGCGATTGCAACTGCGATGATCGAAGGCATTCGTCGCCTTGGCCTGCATTGCCTGCCTTGGGACAAGGCGGCCGAGGGACTGCGCGAACGGATCGCGTTCCTGCACCGGGTTGATCCGGAAAACTGGCCCGATATGGGCGACGATGCGCTTTTGGGCAGGCTTGAGGATTGGCTGATGCCATATCTTGGCGGGATCAATAAGCGCAACCAGCTCAGGCAGATCAATCTGGCGGAGGCTTTGACATCAGGCATTGATTGGAACAGGCGCCAAGAGCTTGACCGGCAGGCCCCGACCCATTGGACCGTGCCGACCGGATCCCATATCCGCATTGATTATAGCGGTGAAACACCCGCCCTTCCGGTCCGGTTGCAGGAAATGTTCGGCGCGACCGAAACTCCCAAAATTGCTGGTGGTAAGGTGGCGGTAACGTTGCATCTGCTGTCGCCAGCGCAAAGGCCGCTTCAGGTGACGTCTGATCTGGTGGGGTTCTGGAACGGCTCCTATGCGCAGGTCAAGGCCGAGATGAAGGGACGGTATCCCAAACATTACTGGCCCGACGACCCGTTGCAGGCCGAACCGACCAGGCGGGTCAAAAGCCGGATGTGAGAAGACGGCCTTGTCGGGCGCGGTAGGGCTATACGCGTGTGGCTCAGGCGGGCATAATCGTGCCTCGATTTTGCGTTTAACAGGATCATGATGATCACAGCCGCCACACCGCTTTTAAACGTTGCCGAGATCAACCGCAGCATCGGGTTTTACCGTTTGCTGGGGTTTGAGGTGGTGGCGCGTACCTTGTCCGATCTGGATGAGCAACCGGTCTGGGCGATGCTAGAGGCAGGTGACGGGGATACCAGAATCCGTTTGATGCTTGCCGCGCATGGCGGTGTTTCGCATGAAGAGCGCCGGATGCGACCATCCTTTGCCGGGCTGGTCTGGTATCTGGAATGCAATGATGTTGACGGCATGTTTGACGCGCTAAACGATGCCGGGTTCAAGCCAGAGCCGGTGACGGAGCTTGAGGACGGCACGCATCAGTTTTTTATCCGTGATCCGGATGGGTATGAAATTGCGGTCACAGAACCGACGGGTTATGCAGTCGGATAGCTGATTTTTAGGACTTCAAGCTCGTCCTCGCCCGCCGGGGTGCGCAACGTGACGACGTCGCCGACACCGGCCTTCATCAGGGCGCGGGCGACAGGGGAAATCCAGCTTATTCTGCCTTTGAGGCTTTCGGCCTCGTCCTCGCCAACGATGCGGATGGTGACTTCTTCGTCCCGCGCATTCACATATGTAACCGTGGCGCCAAAGAAAACCCGGCTGTGGTCGGGTTGTTCGTGCGGGTCGACAACAACCGCGTCCTCGATCCGTTTGCGCAGATAGCGCACCCGGCGATCAATTTCGCGCAGGCGCTTCTTGCCATAGATGTAATCGCCATTTTCCGACCGGTCGCCATTACCTGCCGCCCATGAAACCACTGCAACGGTTTCGGGCCGTTCCTTTTTCCACAGGTGATCAAGTTCGGCGCGAAGGGCGGCAAGCCCTTCGGGGGTCATGTAAATCGGTCTGTCCATCAGCGGGTTTTAACCCAAATGAACGAGAGGGAAAAGAGGGATCAAGCGCCGCAGCATGCGGGATGCGGCGGCGCTCTGTTAAAGGCAGAAGATGACAACGATTTACGCGGTTGCTTCCGAACGCAGGGCCTTGTCGTCAATCGGCATATGGACAAGGGCTGCAAAGATGCCCAGCGCAATCGACGTGATCCAGACGCCATCGAAACTGCCGGTCATATCAAAGATGATCCCGCCCATCCATGCGCCAAAGAATGCGCCGATCTGATGGGACAGCATCACAATGCCAAACAGGGTCGCCATATAGCGCGGGCCGAAAACCTGTACGATGAGGCCACTGGTTAGCGGCACGGTCGACAGCCAAAGCGCTCCCATCAGGGCAGAAAACAGCCAGATGGTTTCGGCGGTTTTGGGGGCAAGCATGAACAGTAGAATGACCAGTGCTCGCATGCCGTAAATAAACGACAGGCTCCATTTTTTTCGCCATTTGCCGCCCGCCCAACCGGCCGTCAGGGTGCCAACAATGTTAAACAGGCCAACAATCGCAAGCCCCTGTGCCGCGACCGAACCGGGTAACCCGCAAAGCTGGGTAAAGGTTGGCAGGTGGGTTGCGATCACCGCGATATGGAAGCCGCAAACAAAGAAACCGGCATTGAGCAGCAGGAAACCGCGATGTTTGCGCGCCTCGTGGAAGGCCGCGACCAGCCCGGTCGGTCCAAGATCGACACCACCTGAATTGGGGCCATGGGCCTCGGCCTTGCCGGTAAGCGCAAAGGCAAAGGGCACGATGATCATCGACATGACGGCAAGAATTGCAAGGGCGGTGACATAGCCATAACCGTCATTAAGAAACTGGGTTGTCGGGGCCATGACAAACTGGCCGACCGATCCCCCGGCGGATGCCAGACCAAGGGCGAAGCTGCGTTTGTTCGGCGGAAAGGCGCGGCTGATAGCGGCCAGAATGACCGGGAAACTGGTCGCACCGACACCCGCCCCGATCAGGAAGCCTGATGTCAGATGCAGTTCAAGTGGGGAGGTCGAAGTCCCCATGAGATACAGACCCAGCGCATAAAACAGCGCCCCGCCGATCAGGGTGCGGGTTGTGCCATAGCGATCGGCAAGGGCACCGGCAATCGGGGCGGCAACACCCCACATCAGGTTCTGAATGGCAAAGGCCAGACCAAAGGTCGAGGCACTCCAGCCCGTGGCGGTCAGCATATCGGGGATGAACAGGCCAAGCGACGGGCGGATGCCAAGATTGACTGCCAGGACAAGACAGCCAGCGACAAGAACAAGCCAGGGAAACCACTTGGCGGTGCGAAGAGTGGGGCTCATCGGGTTACTCCGGAGCGGATTTCAATAATTGTTCCGATTTTGAACGCGATGGTGTAATGCGTCCAATTCATTCGGGTTATTGTACTGATAACATTTGCGCATTATTATCTGGCAGCGGATCGGATATCGCTCCGGCTTCGACGACAATTTTGCCAACGGTATCAATGATATCATCAAGATCGGTATTGGCCTGACGGCGGATCAGCATGATCCCCATATTCCAGTTCATGCCTGGAATATCAAGGATGCGAATGCGGTTTGCCGCCGGACTGTGCATGCAGAACCGCCGTGCCATGATGCCGTATCCCGCACCGGCGGCAACCATTTCGATCTGCAATTCAAGGGCGGAAACTTCGAGCACGGACTTGAACTGTACCCCGTTCTGACGCGCCCACGCATTTCCAAGTGCCCGGAAAGTACAGCCATCCGGCATCAGAACCATTGGATGTTCGGCCAGTTCGGCAATGTTTTTCGGGTGGTGTTTGGCCGATCGTGGTCCGATGGCAACGATTTGGTCATCAAGAAGCTTTTGCGCGCGCAGACTTGCCGGAATATCTCGGACATCGGTCCCACCGATTGTGCCATGTGGACCATCCAGCGACAGCATGGCATCAATTTCACCCCGCCGCATCAGCGGCAACAGCTCGCTTGACCAGCCGCTTTTGATCGTAAGCGACATGTCAGGAAAACGTGTGTGCAGGTCGCGCAGTTCACGTGCTGCCAGCAGAGGCGCTGCCCCGTGGCTGACGCCAAGGCGGAAGGGGCCCGTCACGGCATTGTTGCCGGTGATGCTTTCGGTGAAACCGTTAAGGCGGCGCAAAAGATCACGGGCTTCGGCCAATGCACGATGCCCGGCAGGGGTTGGTTGCAATGGTTTCAATGACCGGTCAAAAAGCTGTGTGCCAATGCGTTCTTCAAGGCGCTGGATGCGGCGCGTGATAGCGGGCTGCGTCAGGCCAAGGTGGGCCGCCGCCCCATGAAAGGATTTTTCATCGGCCACGGCAATCAATGCCTGAAGTTCGCGGGTATCCATGACGGTCACCTGTTGTCACAAAAGATGGTTCAGGATCGCGCAAATCGGCTATTGATGCAAGAAAAGCATCGGTATCGTTAAGTTGATGCGAGTTCTGCATGAGCTGGTTGTGTCGGAAGCTTTTTCATCTTTGCTTTGCAGATGCTGGCCGCCGCGGTGTAACCGCCATCGGCTCCATCTAGGAAATGCAGGTGGGAGTCCGTTGCAATATCGGGAACGATGCAGGTCATCAGTGCTTCGTCCTGCTGTTTTATCCCAAACCAGATATCACCATTGTTTTCGGCATCCGACAGCAACGTTTCGATTTGTTCTGTTTGTGGTGCTGTGCAATTGACAGTCAGCCATATACCATCGCCAAAGCGTCGGAAATCAGTATTGAGTTTGGTTTGTTCGCGATAATGCACCGGATCGAAATCGCCAAGATTCCGGCCAGTTTTGAACAGAAACAGGGCAACGCAGGAGACGAAAAGCGCCTTGCACCATGCGCGCAGTTTTGATCCTTCGGTTCCCTGTGTTGCCAGTGCTTCGAGGCGCAGGCTTTGCCAGTCAATCCGGAAATCGGGGCCGGATTCCGGGACCGGATTGCTGTCGCGACGGTCCTGTTCAAGGATGCCAAACAGGGCGGTTGCGCAACGGTCAAAACGGGCTCGATCATCGCGGGGCAGCATGATTAGTGACAGGATTTTGCATCCATCCTCGGCCCGGATCGGCGACCATCGGCACGAAAGTCCGGTCAGATCGGGCTGCGTGCCAGACGGTGCCGGGGTAATCAGGTTATGGCCCTGTTTCATCTGTTCTTCGGCCCAGGAAATGCCGCGCCCGGAAAATACCGCATAGGCCAGCTTTTTTGATGCGAGAAAACGGGCAACCCGGACATTGTGACCACTTTTTCGGATTTCGTTGATGCGGACCAAGGCAACCCGCAAATCAAAACCCAGTTCTTCGCTTGCCCAGATGGCGGTCGCGGCAAGGGCATCCCGAACGGCGGGAACTTTGTCGGGTGGGCAGGCAATCGCGGCACCGTCCCCGCCAAAGATGAATGGAAAATCCGAATGTCCGATGGCATTGGTGGCTGCGGCAATGACCGACGCGCCGACCATATTGACTTCCTTGTAACGGCCTGCTTCGACCGCCTTGGTCGATCCGACGATATCGGATGTGCCAACCCACCAGTCATCGGGCAGTTCGCGATAAATCGATGGGTCAAGAACCTTGGCGAAATCGTCGAACACCGGGATGTCGAGATAGGGATTGGTCAAGGGCATCTCTGGGGTTGGCGGGGCCAGTTCATGGCACCATTAATAATGAGGCGGAGGTGCATCATCTTCTGGTGATGTACGCAGAAAATCGACAAGCCGTTTTATATCTTCGGCCATTAATTTGTTGCGCCGTTCCAGCAGGTCGATCCGGTCCCACTGCGATTTGATCATGTCGGACATGTCATGTATCGAGCTTTCGAGATGGGCGATGTGGATTTCGAGTTCGTCGATACGGTTGCTTGCGTCTTGGCTCATGGCGCGATGGTTGTCCCGCTTGGATGGGTGAAAACTTGCCGGGGACAATGCCCTGTGGCAGGAGTAAGACACCAACCTAGCACAGATCAGAAAGATTGGTTAGCAGGCCCATGAGCGAATTATCCATCCTCGTCATTCTTGGCGTCGTTACAGCACTGATCGTGGTCTATGCCATCCGGTTGCGTGCGGTGCCGATGCCAAGTGGCCGCAAGGTACGCAACGAAATCATATCCTATCTTCCCAAGGAACCCTGCCGGGTGACGGATTTCGGATCGGGATGGGGCGATCTGGCGATCAATATCGCGCGTGCCCGACCCGATATAACGGTGACCGGGATTGAGTTATCGCCGCTACCCTATGCGGTCAGCCGCATTCGCGCGCGGCTGGCACAGCTTGAAAACCTGTCGCTGGTGCGCGCGGACTTCAGAAAGCGCGATCAGAATCCGGGGGATGTTGTGGTGTGCTTCCTTGACCCGCGGGTGATGGCCGATGTCGGCGATGTGTTAAGCCAGCGGATGACACCGGGCGGGATTGTGATTTCACGCGCTTTTGCCATTCCAGGCTGGCAGGCCTTTGGCGAAGTCCCGATGCAGTCGGGATCGGATATGCTTTACCTGTACCGAATGGGATCGCATCTGCCAGGATGAGGCGCTGTCTGGCTTGGAAAAAGCAGGATCGCCCAAGGACACCCTGCTTTTTGCGTGTCATTCTTCTTCGTAAATCTTGATCAGGGCGGAATGGTCAAGATCGCCGCCGCCCATTTCGATCAGTTCTTCGTAAAGTTCAAGGGCGAGCCGCGAGAAGGGCAGTTCAAGGCCCAGTTCGCCTTCGGAAAATTCAAGCGCCTGATACAGGTCCTTGCGCTGGGTCACGACCTTGCCACCTGGTTCGAAATTGCGTTCGATCATGCGTTCGCCGTGCTTTTGCAGGATCGCGGAATCCGCAAATCCGCCGGTCAGTGCGGAGCGCAATTTGCCAAGATCGACCCCGGCTTCGTCGGCCATGGAAAAGGCTTCGGCAATCGCACCGATGGTGATGCCAACGATCATCTGGTTGGCGGCCTTGGCGATCTGGCCGGATCCGATTTCACCGACATGGGTGACGCGTGATCCAAGCACGCCAAAGACACGCTGCACACGTTGAAAATCTTCTTCTTCGGCACCGACCATGATGGTGAGCGCACCGTTTTCAGCCCCGTGTGTTCCGCCTGATACCGGGGCATCGATCCAGTGACCGCCGGCTTCTTCGACGGCATCGGCAAAGCGCCGTGTGGCGTCGATGGCGGTCGTGCCCATGTCGACAACGATGGTGCCTTCTTCCATGCCGTCAATCACGCCATCCTCGCCAAGCAGCACGTTTTCAAGGGCTTCGGTATTGGCGACACAGATGATGACGATATCTGCATTCGCCGCTGCATCGGCCGGGGTGGGCGCGGTGGCAACGCCCAGATCGTCAAAGGCATTGAGCGTTTCGGGATTGCGCGTATTGACGGTCAGGATCGCCCCTGCTTTTTCGAGATTGAGCGCCATAGGACGGCCCATCAGTCCCAAACCGATGAATGCGATGTTTTCCCCGGCAAGTGCGGTCATAACGGTGTTCCTTCGTTTTGGCCAACGCGTGGGCCTTCGATGTGACGGTCAAAAAGCGATCAGACGATCAAAAACATCCCGGCTGGTTGAACCGGGCGGGCGGCAGTCAAATCGCAAGTGCGGCCATAACATGGCGGTCTGACAAAGAAAGCAGCAATTCAGGGCGTTGCCCGGTTTTATGCGCGTTTCGTTCGGTTTCCGTCGTTATCGGCCGACGCTATGTCGTCGGAATGGAAATTATGTGGTCGTTCTGTGCCGTCTTTGCGCGATTGCCTAAAACTCGCCGGGGCGGACATATCGCGCGGCCATGGCGCGTTCAATCGCGGCACTCACAAGGCGGTCAATATCGAGCCGATGACGTATCAGTTCGAGAATACGAAGTTCTTCCTGACTGATTTCGCTGTCCGACAGGACAATTTCGCAGGCAAAGACATAAGCGGTTTCGCGCAATTTGCGCGGCAGGGCTTCGCGGATCATGTCCAGCGTGCTGTCCAGGCCGTCTTCTTCGGCAAGCAGTTTGGCGCAATCGCGCGCAACCGCGGTGACACCGTCATTGTCAAAGCCGGCAAAAATCGGAAGATAGCGAACCCGACGCCCCATTGCGGACAGTTCCGCATCGGTGATGTCGTTATCCGAGGCCGAAACCATAACCATTGTGTAAATCAAGGCGTCCTGATGTGAGATCACGATGATTACTCCTTTTCCGGGTGACTGACCGTTAACGGGTATTCCCGCGAAACGTCGACGCACCGGTTGATGGCGTGTGACAACTCCGATGAACATAGAACCTAAGACGGTATTTGATCCCCGGCAACAGTTAACCGGTTAAATATTCACGATTTTAATGATTGCGTAGTGAAATGTGGCGCATCCTTTGGGCGTCGGAACACAGGGGGGCTTGCTGCGCATGCATGTGCAGGGGCTGTGAACCGAAGGGGATGCTTAAAAAATTACAACATGTTAGCGTCAAGAACGCATCGCATTCTCTCTTGGGAATAAAATAGGCCTTTGCAGCGCATGGGGTAAAAGTTATGGTCTCGCAGCGATAACAAAAATGACGAATAAGCCGGGTATGGGAGTTATCATTTCAAGCAATGCTGCGGGGACTCTTGCGGCGTTGATTGGGCATCTTCGTGTCCCGTCGGGGGTTTATGATCCCATCGGCGAGAGCCTTCTTGTCAATGCGCCATGGGCGCAGACGATTTCACCCGACCTTGCCGATGATACCTGGCACAAGATTGATACCCATCCCGAAATCGCCCAAAATATCCGTGAAATCAGTGCCGAGGCCCTAAATGCCGTCGGATATTTTTCGCGTGTCGATAAAATTGATGGCCGGGATGTCCAATTCTTTGCCTGGCAGCTTTCACTCTCCGGACAGGTTTTCATCCGGATCATCGCCCTTCAGGACGCAGATGCGACGACTGGTACCGGGGTTTTGATTTCGCCACAGCCGGTTCTGGTGGTGGAGCGTGACGGCGGTTTGCGATTCTCCAACAAGGCAGCCGAGCAGGCCGCCCTTGAAATGGGGCTGCCTGGTGCATTGTCGCTGACTAAACCATCTGGCCAGCGTGCTCTGATCGAAGACGGCGAAAACATCGCCGACTGGGATGACATCCGCACCGTGCATTACGGGCAGCGGATTTATCAGTGGCAACGCATGCCGTTGCCGACACAGGATGCGATTGCACTTTTCGGGCAGGAACGCACCCGCGAGGAAAGCTATCGCCGTGCCCTTGAACATGCGGTGCACGGTATTATCGATCTGGCCGCCGATGGCACATTGACCAGTGTGAACGAAGAAGCCGCGACATTGTTTGGCTATGACAATGTTCGCGAATTGCGACAGGCCTATATTGCCAATAGCGAAAAGTTTTATGCCCGGGCCGAGGATTTACGGGATTTGCGTCGCGACCTCGTATCGGGGGCAGGTATTCAGGCGCGCGATATCGAAATGCGCCGTCAGGATGGCAGCCAGCTTTGGGTGCGGATCAATGCCACCGAAATTCGTGGCGAAGGTGGATCGCTTCTGGGTTATAGCGTCACGGTTACCGACATCACCAAAAGTCGTCAGGCGGAATATGATCTGCGCCGCCGTCAGGAACGTTATCGCGCGCTGGTCCAGACCGCAGGCAGCGTGATCCTGTTCCTTGATAGCGAAGGTCGCATTCTGGAATATAACCGTGAATGCGAATGGACATTCGGCTTTTCCTGGATGGAAGCCGCCGGGCAGAATTTCTTTGATTTCCTGTTGCTTGACGGTGAACGCGATCAGGTGCGTCAGGGGATCAAACGCCTGATTTCCGGCGAGATCATCAAGGACGAAGTCATTTCATTCCGGCGCCGCGATGGCGAGGTTCGCCTGTTGCAATGGAATGCGCGTGCGCATTTCGGCGAGGATGGCGACGTATCGGGCGTGATCTGCATCGGGCAGGATGTGACCGAAAAGCTGTCGGTCGAACGTGCCCTTCGCCGGGCCGAAGAAAAATATCGCGGCATTTTCGAAAATTCCGCCGAAGGTCTTTATCAGAGCCGCCCGCTTGGCGATATCCTGTCTGCCAATCCGGCCTTCGTATCGATCCTTGGCTATGACAGTGCCGATGAATTGCTGGTGTCCCAAGCCGGGTTTTCGCAATGTTACCTGAACCCGACCAATCGTTTGCGCCTGACGGGAAAGCTTATGCGCGATGGCGTGGTTCAGGGGTTTGAGGCCGAGATGCGCCGACGCGACGGCAAGATCATCTGGGTCGAAGAAAATGCACGACTGGTACGCGATGACAAAGGTGTTCCGGTTCTGATCGAAGGATCGATCACCGACATCACCGACCGCAAACGCAGCGAAGCACGTATCCAGTTTCTGGCCCATCATGACGGATTGACCGGACTTCCGAACCGCACCCTGTTTCAGGAACGCCTTGCAGCCGCGGTCAAGCGTGGCAAGCATGAAAAGCGCAGTTTCGTGCTGATGCTGTTTGATCTGGATAACTTCAAAGACATCAATGATACGCTTGGGCATCCCATCGGCGACCTGCTCTTACAGGGGGTTGGGGAACGCATGCGGGTTTGTCTGCGAAACGAGGATGTGGTCGCGCGCCTTGGCGGGGATGAATTTGCCGTCCTGATCCATGATCCGGGCACGGTCGAGGAAGTGACCCTTGTTGCACAGCGCCTGATTGAACGGGTTTCGGAACGCTTCATGCTGGACGGGAACGAGGTGCAGGCATCGACATCGGTCGGTATCTGCATGTTCCCGCAGGACGGGCGCGATGAAAAGGACCTGTTCCGCAATGTCGATCTGGCGCTTTATTGTTCCAAGGCCGAAGGACGTAACCGGTATCATTTCTTCGAACCGCGTTTGCAGGTCGAAGTGCAGGAACGCAAGGCGCTTGAACGCGACCTTAGTCATGCGATTGAAAATGACGAGCTGGAGCTGTTCTATCAGCCGATTATTGATATCGCGAACCACAAGATCATCGGAATGGAGGCGCTGGTGCGCTGGTTCCATCCGTCCCGCGGGCAGGTCAGCCCGGTCGATTTCATTCCTGTGGCCGAACGCATGGGCATCATTGCCGATGTTGGCCATTGGGTGCTTAATCAGGCTTGCAAACAGACCCGGCGATGGCTCGATGCCGGATATGGCGAACTGACGATTTCGGTCAATCTGTCGCCGCTGGAGCTTGCCCGGCACGAAGACCTGATTGAAAGTGTCGGCGATGTTCTGGAACGGTCGCGTTTGAACCCGACCCAGCTGCAGTTTGAAGTCACTGAAAGTGCGGTGATGGATAACCCGCGCGAAGCGGCGATCACGCTTGGCATTTTGCGAAATCAGGGCATCCGGATTGCAATTGATGATTTCGGCACAGGTTATTCATCGCTGGCCTATCTGAAACGATTCCCGGTCGACAAGATCAAGATAGACCGGTCGTTTATCATCGACCTCGACAGCCGCGATGGCAATGCCGCGATTGTGCGCGCGGTGGTGTTCCTGGCGCGGTCGTTTGGCATGGCGGTCAATGTCGAAGGGATCGAAACCGAAATGCAACTGGAACGCATCGTCTCTGAAGGCGTTGATGAGGTACAGGGCTTCTATTTCAGCAAGCCGATCCCTGCCAGCGATTTTGAAATGCTGTTGAAATCGAATGTGACCATGCCGTTCGATGTGTCCTTTGGCGGGAACACGCGGCCGCACTGATCATGCAGGCGACCGCATTCCCGGTTTTCAACAGGTTTCGTCCGTTATCACGCGGCGCGGTGGTCCCAGAAATCACCGGCCTTCTGGCGCACGCGATCCCGGTCGATCACGACCGTTGACGGGCGTGACCGGCTTTTGCGCAAAACACCCTGACGGCGAAGATCGGCAATCATGCGGCTTGCGGTTTCGGTGGTTGTGGCAATGATGCTGCCCAGCTTGTCGCGTGTCGGCAGCGGGCAGTGATCATCCTTGGCACTCCAGAGCAGGAAACGGCAAATCCGGCGCATCGCCGATCCGGTCCCCAGATTGACCTTCCAGTTATAGCCATCGACAACCTCGCGTGCGAGCAGCCGCAGGATCGCCTGTTGCAGTTCGGGATTGGTCGCCTGTGCCATTCGGATGCGCGCAACCGGAATGCGCATCAGGACCGTCGGCGTCAAGGTTTCGCTGATCAGTGAAAGACCCGGTTCGACAACCGTTTCAAGCCCGATCAGATCACCGGGGCGGAACACGCGGCAGACCTGACGTTCGCCATCTTCGGCATAATGACATTGCATCACAAGGCCCGACAGGATGCGATAGATATATTCGCCTTCCTCTTCGTGGTGCCCGATGGCGGCATTGGCCCCCATATCAAGGGCCGGGTTTTCAGCAAGTTTCTCAAGATGTTTCAAGGCGTCTTCGTTGTTCATGGGGAACTCCCGATGGCACAAGGGAGATACGCGGCACGTTGCGGGGTGCCGCGTATCGACACCAGATATTTTGTCCAGCCGGACGGCTGGTTTGCATTGTCGAACCTTCAGGCCACGCGCAATGCACGGGCGGGGCGGGCCACAAACAGCCAGTCCAGGAACCAGATCACCAGCATGGATACACCGACGACCGGGTAAATGATTCCGCCAATCGCAAGGATCGCCGTCACCCCGACCAGGCTTTTTGTCCGGCGCGGCAAGGGCGGTATGCCCAGCGATCCGGCCGGGCGGCGTTTCCACCACATCACCCCGCCCGAAACAGCCATAAAGACAATCGCGGCACAGACAATCATCAGGACAATCTGGTTGATCACCCCGTATTCCTGACCCATATGGACATTGATCGCCCATTCCATGATCCGGCCAAAGATGCCGTAATCCTGATATCCCATATCAATCAAAGGCCGACCTGAATATTGGTCCAGATGAATGACGCGCTGCTGGGACAGGTCATCGGGATAGATTGATGCGCTGTAAACACCGGTTTCACTGCTTGGCAATGAAATCGCATAGCCGGGCGCAATGCCAAGTTCCGCGAACTTTGCCACGGCGGCATCTATACCAAACGGAGTTGGTGTGCCACCATTGGCAGTTGACGTGCCATCAACCGATAACGGGATTGGGGCGTTCTCGGTGGTCCAGCCGGTTTCACCAAAAGCCTTGATCATCGGGACGGTCGAAAGGGGCACATCGACGCGAACACCCGATGGATAGCCGCTCGGCGTACCATTGGCGAATTCGTTGGCATATTTACCCCAGAATACAGACCAGAACATGCCGGTCGCGGCCAGAAACACGATAAAGAAGCCAACGAAAATGCCGGTAACCGCATGGGCATCGCGCCACCAGCGCCGACGCGCCGGGGTATCGCGCACGGTTAGAACGCCGCCGCTTTGATTGCCACGCGGCCACCAAAGATAGGTGCCTGTCGCGACCAGAAGGATGCTCCATCCCGCGGCGATTTCGATCAGGTAATTAGTAACGGTACCAAATTCGGCCAGACTGTGAATGCGGCGGATCAGCCACATGATCGTGCCGCGATCTGGCATCGATCCTAGCACCAGCCCGGTATAGGGATCGACATAAACCGACCGGCGATCACCAGCCGATGTGGCAATGACGATTTCGGTGCTACGGTCCGGCGAGGTCGGCGTGATGATTTTGACCGGTTTGTCCCCGACGAAATAGCGCACGGCATCAACCTGTGTGCTGATCGGAAGTGACGTTACATCCAGAACATTGACGAATTTCAGGTCGGAATAGACCCAGTCATCAATTTCGTCACGGAAAAGATAGGCCGCACCAGTGACGGCCAGAAGACTCATAAAAGGCAGAACAAAAAGTCCGGCATAGAAATGCCAGCGCCAGACAGCGCGATAAAGGCTGCTTGTCCCTTTGGGCGCATTTTTGGCATGAGCCGATGCGTTTGGCATCACGATATCCCCAATTCGGTCGCGGGTCTGTCGGGATACGGGCGCATTGGCCCGATGATCCCTACCCGGAACTCAATTAATCTGAAGTTGACCACGCTGGGCGGTCCGGGGCCAGTAAGGGCAACGGACATCATCCATCAGGTCGGGAGACACTCAGACGAGAAAGGGCGGGGCGCGGGGCGATGCCGCAATCGGACAGAAATCATGCAGGCGTGCCGTGATATGAAGGGCGGTGACCGCATTGGACATCCGCACGCGATGGATCAATGGCAATTCCGGTTCGACGGGCAGGCCGACCGCATGATTGCCAAGGCCGCAAATCGCGCATTGGAATCCTTCATAGGCACTGGAATGAGGGGAAGAACCGCCTTCTTCTGTTGCACCAGCCGGGACAGATATCGTCTTGATGCCATTGGCGGTACAGATGATCAGCGGGATAAAGTTCTGATCGGCGTTGCCCCCGACAGCGGCCGGGGTATTGGCAAGCGCGACCGGCGCATGCATAAAGCCGAACATCAGGGCGTTTGCCAGCAAAAAGCACGCGACAGCAACCGACAGGCTGCGTCTGAGTGCCGAATATATCTGGCGGGTTCTGATCACGGCTTTCAATCCATTCCGGAAAGATACCTGCCTTCAATAATCCCTTGAAGGCGGAGTGTCAAAACCTCTTGGTGTGAACCACTTATCAGCAATTTTTTATAATCGTTCCTATAACAATTGAAATTCGCTGATTTGACTTGGTTGCGACGAATTGCACCAACAGTGTTTTGGCATTCTGAAAGCCAAAAAATTTTGTCTCAGATTTCGAAACGCCGGTTGTGACGAAGGTTGGCAAATCTTCCTGCATGCGGTTTGCAAATAGTTTTCGGTAAAACTCCTGTTTGAGGCTAGGCTTCATTACCTGCTTTGGTCATTTGCGGAGAACCCCCTATGCCTGCCTATCAGCACGGTGGTGTGCCAGAACAGAAAACGCCCATATGGTCTACGGTTCGTCTTAACCGGGCGGTTCTGATTTTGACCGTGGTCGGCATTGTCACCCATTTTGCCTTGATACCGGTTTCGATCTCTGTACCGGTTTTCGGGCATGCCGCGATGGATTGGCCACTTTTTGCAGTGATTGCACTGGGCGGTGGGGTTTTGATTTTTGAAATCGTGCAAAAGGCGCTTGCCCGGGATTTCGGTGCGGATTTTCTGGCGGTGATTGCCTTTGTCACCGGTGTGGTGTTGGGCGAATATCTGGCAGCGGCGCTGATTATCCTGATGCTGAGCGGTGGGCAGGTTCTTGAAGCATTTGCCATGCGCAAGGCATCTTCCGCGTTAAATGCGCTTGCTGATCGGATGCCGCGTGTGGCGCATCGCAAAGACGGCGAAAACATTACCGACATCAGCCTTGATGACATCGTGGTCGGTGATCTGATTGCGATTTTCCCGCATGATACTGCCCCGGTCGATGGGGTGGTCGTCGATGGTCATGGCTCCATGGATGAAAGTTACCTGACCGGGGAGCCGTTTGTTGTGGCAAAGGCACCAGGGGCATCGGTGCTTTCAGGTGCGATCAACGGAGATGCGGTTCTGGTCATTCGGGCGGAGAGGCTTTCAAGTGAGTCACGCTATGCCCAGATCATGCAGGTCATGCAGGAAGCCGAACAGAAACGCCCGAAAATTCGCCGGATCGGGGATCAGATCGGGGCGTGGTTCGCCCCGTTTGCTTTGCTGGTTGCTTTTATCGCCTGGTATCTGAGCGGTGATTCCGTGCGGTTTCTGGCAGTCCTGGTCGTGGCAACGCCGTGTCCGCTTTTGATTGCCATTCCGATCACGATCATGAGCGCGATTTCCATGGCCGCCAGACGGGGCATAGTGATCAGCGATCCGACGGTTCTGGAACGGTTGCCGACATGTAAAACGGCAATTTTTGATAAAACCGGAACACTGACATATGGCCGACCTGAACTGGTCGAAGTTCTGCCCGCCAGCGGTCATGGCGCGAACGAGGTTTTGCGTCTGGCCGCCAGTCTTGAACGATATTCAAAACATCCGCTGGCAACCGCGGTGCTGGCAGCGGCAGAAAGCCGCAAACTGGCGCTTGGCGATGTGGCTCGAGTATCAGAAAAGCCCGGGCAGGGGCTGGTCGGGGCGGTGGATGGTCAGGAGATTGCTGTGACCCACCGCAAAAAGCTGATTGCAAGTGACCCGGCCATGGCCGAAATCCTGCCGCCCGATGCAAGCGGACTTGAATGCGTGATCATGATTGATGGCGCCTATGGTGCGACATTGCGTTTCCGCGATAGCCCGCGTGCCGATGGCAGGAATTTCGTCGGGCATCTCGGGCCGGTTCATAATTTCAACAAGGTCATGCTTCTGTCAGGGGATCGCGCAAGCGAGGTCAGCCATCTTTCAAAGCTGCTTGGCATTGATGAGAGTCTTGCCTCACAAAGTCCGGAGCAAAAGGTTGAAATCGTGCGGCGCGAAACGGCGCTTGCGCCCACGCTTTTCATGGGGGATGGCATTAATGATGCGCCCGCGCTGGCGGTGGCAACCGTTGGTATCGCCTTTGGTAAACACAGTTCTGTAACGGCCGAGGCCGCCGGTGCCGTGATCCCCGAAAGTTCGCTTCAGGCGGTTGACGAACTGTTTCACATCAGCATGACCATGCGGCGCATTCTGCTGCAAAGTGTGATCGGTGGTATGGTGTTATCGATCTTTGCCATGGGCTTTGCTGCCTTTGGCTACATCAGTCCGGTGGCTGGTGCCGTGCTGCAGGAAGGGATTGATGTCATTGCGATCGTCAATGCCTTGCGCCTTGCACTGGCGGGCAACATCCGCGCCGATCTTGTTGGGGATGAAAAGCAGATATCCTGAACATATCATCGACCGGAACCAAGCTTTGATGGCGGCGTTTATACAAACGACGGATCATATTTAAAGAAATCGGTAAATGAAACCAAAGGGACAGGTCCATGACACTCGTTGTAAATGACGGCACGCCGGAAATGCGCGCACTTCTGGAAAAGGGACGCAAACGGCTTCGGACTGTCGGGATCGTTCTGCTTTTGCTGGGTATTCTTGCCGTCGCCTTCCCGTTTGCCACGACGATTGCGTTTAAAACCGTGATCGGCTGGTTGTTTATCATCGGGGCTGTCGGGCATTTTTACGGCGCTTGGAATGCCGATACACCAACGCGCCGCTGGATCGATGTGGTGCAAGGCGTTCTGTTCGCGCTTGTTGGCGGGTGGCTGGCGTTTTTTCCGCTGACCGGGATTGTGACCCTGACCGTGTTACTGGCAATTGCCTTTATCCTGCAAGGATTGCTTGAACTTGCCATGGCGTTCCGCCTCAGCCAGTTTCCCGGCTGGAAATGGATGCTGTTTTCCGGCGGTATAGCAGTGCTTGCCGGTGTTTTAATATTCGTGGAATTGCCAAGTGCGGCCACTTGGGCGATTGGATTGTTGCTTGGGATTAATCTGATTTCGTCAGGTTTGAGCTATCTGATGGTGTCAATGGCAATGCGAACGGTTACCAAGAGCTAAGCTGCGATTTCTGTGCCGTTCAGGATCAGATCAACCGCCGTAGCAACACCGTTTTCATGCGAAATTTGTTTGGCAATTCGTTTTGCTGTTTCGTGAACCTGTGGTGTTGCCAGAATGTCGCTTATGGCGCTGGCAAGACATTTTGCATCAAGCTTCGATGAGGGGGTCAACTGGTGGGCAACGCCGATCGTGTAAAGCCGTTTGGCCCAGAATGGTTGATCGCCAAAGAACGGTACAATAATGGATGGGCATCCCGCCCGTAATGCTGCTGCACACGTTCCGGCCCCCCCATGATGTATGGCGGTCTTTACATGTTTGAACATCCATTCGTGTGGTACTTCCCGAACGGCATAAATGTTGGATGGCCAATCAACATCGGAAGCAATGCCGCCCCAACCGGTTGCAATGATTGCCTGGACATTTGCCTGTTTGACCGCATCAATCAACATTTGGGCGGTCTTTTGCGGATTGGCGGCGGGGATGGAGCCAAACCCGATATAGATCAGTTTTTGACTGTTTTTGATAAAGCTCGTCATTTCGGTGCTTGGCTCGTACAAAGCATCATTTACAAACCAATAGCCCGTGACAGCAGCTTTTTTCGGCCAGTCATTTGGGCGCGCTATGATGGCGTTGCTATAGGCGTTTAGAATCGTGATGGCTCCGAACTTTTGTGATTTTAGGATATCAAATTTCTGATACGGGATGGCTTTATGCCGTTTTGATGCCCAATCGCGGAGACTGTTGCGCAACGACAGATTAACCAACCCCTTCACAAGCTTCCCTGTCAGAAGGTTATATTTCTGGCAATCCGCCATATTGGGAAAGCCGATATGCGGATAGGCACGAGTTGGAATAAGTGCTGGGATCAACTGGGCCAGAATGGCTGGGATTGCAAAATGATCAGCAATTGCCAAGGCGCCAAAGGCTTTTGGATGAAATACTATTTTGTCTGGCCTGAGCCTATTAATGGTTTCAAAAATATCATCAAGAAGCGCACCTTGAAGGTCTCTTCCTTGCGCACGCAATTTTAAGATGCTGCTTATTTTCTTTAGGAATCCGGTGCCCGGATTTGACGCATTCGCAAATTGTGGTTTGCTGGTCAGATTTATTAACGCATCTGTTAAGGGCGCAAATGCGAGGCCGTGTTGTTGCACTAACGATTGGAAGCGCCCGGGGGCGGCAAGTGTAACCATATGGCCGGTTTGTTGTAACCCGTACGCCAAAGCAATGAAGGGCTGGATGTCGCCGCGTGTGCCATAGGTCATCAACAAGATATGCATATCGCGTCCTTCGGCGGAAAATGGGCGTATTGCACAATCGATTTGTTGTCAGATGTCAGGTGAAGTTGACCCGCACAGATTACTTTAGCAGATTTCCATTGTCGGCGTTTGGCCTTAAAAATGCCCGTGTCTGTTCAATCGCTTCGCGCATGCCGACCCGCTGGACATTGACGTCTTCGGGGAATGCACCCAGCAATCGCGACGGCATCCGGTTATCAAGCAGCACAAATACCCCACGGTCTTCCGCGCGGCGAACAAGGCGACCAAAGGCCTGCTTCATCCGCAGACGGGTCAGCATGTCGTCATAGCGCGCACCATGAAATGCGGCCTTGCGCGCCCGGTGAAGGATATCGGGGCGGGGCCATGGCACGCGATCAAACACGATCAGGCGAAGGCTGTCACCCGGCACATCAACCCCGTCGCGCACCGCATCGGTTCCAAGCAGACAGGCATCGCGTTCTACCCGGAAAATATCGATCAGGGTTGACACATCCATACCGTCAATATGCTGTGCCAGAAGCTGCAACCCGGCATCGTCAAGCGGCCCGGTCAGGCGTTCGTAAACCGCACGCAAACGGTTGATTGCGGTAAACAGGCCAAGTGCACCGCCGCCGGACGCCAGAAACAATTCGCGATAGGCCGCCGCCACATGATCGGGGTTATCACGGCCAAGGTCATTGATGATGAAAACCTTGGTCTGTTTGGCATAGTCATAGGGGCTTTTCATCGCCGCCCGGATCGCGGGCATCGGCATGTGCGATGCTCCGGTGCGATCTTCGGCAACGCCCCAGTCAAACATCTCATCGCCCGTGCCATCGCGGAGCGTGGCCGACGTGATCACCAACCCATGGGCGGAGGGTGCCAGGGCCGCGGTCAGGGGCAATGTGGGGTCGATATGATGGCGGTGCATGCCAACATCGAAATCGCGGCCAAACTGCCGTTCGATGGCAAACCAGTCGACAAATTCCGGCGGGGTGGCATCGACAAGGCTTTCAAGCATTGCGCGCCATGCGGCAACCTGCATGATCGCACGCCGTTCAAGGGAACGGATCGCGGCATCAAGGCGTTGGCGCTCGGCACTTTCAAGCTCGTCTGCCTTTTCATCTAGCATATGGGCGATGATTTTGATTAGGGCCTTGGCCGGTTTTTCAAGGGCGGCCAAGGCACGGTCAAGATCGGCGGCACTGGCCAGAACCGGGTCAATCGCCGGTTTACAGTCGGTTTCAATCGAATAACCCCGGTCGCCTTCGGCCGCACGCGCCATCACCTGTGCCCGGACATGGGCAAGGAACAATTCCGCCGGGCCCTTGGCATGTTCGGCCCCGTCATGAATGCGCATCAGCCAGCCCTGTTCGGGCAGGCATTGGGCGGCGACAATCACGGCATTGACCGCATCACGAAGTTCGTCCCGATCCATGATCAGGGTTTCAAGCCGTTGTTTAAGCCCACGTGCGCGCGACTGGCCCTTGTTTTCCGCACCCAATAACCAGCGGCGTAATTCTGCCCCTTCCTGCCCGGTCAGATGGGCGGAAAAGGCTTTGTCGGCGGCATCAAAAAGATGATGTCCCTCGTCAAAGACATAACGTGTGGGCATCGATGCGTCGTCAAGCCCGCCAAGGGCAGCCTGCACCATCACCAGCGCATGATTGGCGACCACGATCTCGGCCGACCGCGCCCGGCGCACGGTTTTTTCAACAAAACAGCGCGAATAATGCGGGCAGGCGGCATAAATGCATTCGCCGCGCTGATCGGCAAGCGCACTGGTAAACCGGCCACCGATCAGTTCGGTCAGCCATGCCGGGAAATCACCGCCGACCATATCGCCATCGCGCGTTTGCGATGCCCAGCGCGCCATAAGCCCCAGCGGGATCGCCTGATGGGGCTGTTGCGCCAACGGTCTTTGGGCTTCTTCGAAATTCAGAAGGCACAGGTAATTTTCGCGACCCTTGCGCACGACCGCCTTCAGGCGTTTGTCCTTGGGATCGTCATAAAGGCGGTTCAGTTCCTGATCGATCTGACGTTGCAGGTTGCGGGTATAGGTTGAAATCCAAACCGCCCCGTCATTCTTTTGTGCCCAGATCGAGGCCGGGGCAACATAACCCAGCGTCTTGCCCGTCCCGGTCCCTGCCTCGGCCAGGACGATATTGGGCGTGCCTTCGGCGGTGCGGGGCGCGAAGGCCGAACAGACGGCGGATGCATAATCGGCCTGTTGCGGGCGTTCTTCCGCCCCTTCGCCCAGAAGCTTTTTCAGCCGTTCGCGGGCATCCTTGGGATCGACCGGGTTGTTGCCCGGCGGCGGCGGTGGGGCATGTTCCGCCCATTCACCCATTTTCTTCCAGACCTTAAGACCTTCATAGACGGCAAACTTATGCGGGCCGTCGCCATCGGCACCAAGGGCGGCCAGAACAGGCACGCCCCACATCCAATGCCCACGTGCCATCGGCCATGCAATGGAAAGCGCACTTGCGCGCTTTTCACGCGGCAGGGTGGCAAGTTCCTGCAACAATCGTTTCATCGCCTCGGCCAAGGCTTCGGCCTGTCCGATCAGATCATCAGACGCCCGCTGCCCGGTCGCCATGGCAAGCCCGCGTGGGGTAGGGACGCAAAACTGCGCCGGGCGGACAAAGGCAAACAGTTCCAAAAGGTCATGGGCCGGAAACGGATCGGATTTCATCCGCCGTGCCGATGCCGGGGTATGAACAAGGATCGGGCGTTGGGATCGCGCCCGTTTGGCCGCCGCCCCATGCGGCAATTCTTCTATTTCCCCGTCGGGCGAGAGGAAAACAGCATGACGCAATCCGACGACCATGACGGGTGCGTCGGGTGGCATGAATTTCGGCGTGGGATCAGAACGATCATCGAACATTTGGGGGACTATAATCAGGTCCGGCCACTGGTGCCACCGGTGAAATTAACCTATCTTCGGATTTTCGCGTTTTCATTCCCAAAGATGGTGCGGGCGTTTCAATGGGCAAGGCAAAATCAGATAAGCAGTGTTTCTGGCGTGATGCCGGTTTGCCATTTGTCGAATTGCGCCGCGTCGATGACGGGCGGGGTGTTTGCTATGAACGCCACAGCCACGACACGTTTTCAATCGGCATCGTCAAGGGCGGGCGCAGTACCTATTGGAATCGGGGCAAGGTCCATGAAACCGGCAAGGGATCGGTTGTCGTGCTGAACCCTGAGGATGTGCATGGCTGCAACCCGGTGCCGGGTGGGGGATGGTGTTATGATATGCTGTTTGTCGATCCGGCGTGGCTTCTGGATTTGCAGGTCGAAATCGATGCCGATGCCGCCGGGCGGTTTGCGATGTTTTCCGACACCATCAGCCATAGTCCAATGCTGTATTCCGGCCTGCAAAGCCTTGCCGATACATTGATTGATCCCGATTGTGACCGGCTGGCCAAGGAAAGCACGATGGTATCGTTCTTTGCTGATCTGCATGTGGCGCTTGATCGGCGCGGTATCTTGCGTGGGGTTGGCGGTGCGACGGATAAAAACAAAATGGGCCGGGTTGCAGATTATATCCGGGCCTATTATGCCGAAGACGTCAATCTGGATGACCTTGCCGGGGTGATCGGGGTTTCGCGATCCTATCTGGTGCGCGCGTTCAAAAAGGCACATGGCATGACGCCCTATGCCTATCTGATCAATTGCCGGGTGCAGAAAGCACGCCATGCGCTTAAACGTGGGGAGCGGATTGTTGACGTTGCCCTTGATTGCGGCTTTGCCGATCAGGCGCATTTTCAACGGGTTTTCAAGCGCCTGATGGCGACCACGCCGCGCCATTATGCGATGGCGCATGTCACCTGAGCCAATCAGGTGATGATCAGATAGGCCGCACTTGCGACCAGTAGCAATGCCATGATCCGGTTAAACAGACGGATATGGGCGGCATCATTTAAAAACCGGCCCAGAAACGCCCCGGCATAGGCCCAGCAGGCGACCGAGGCAAAACAGACCGCGAAATAAAGCACTGTGAATTCCCAGACCAGTGCCGGCGCACCATTGGCGGCATAGGCCCCCATGCCTGCAACCGCGGCAAGCCAAGCCTTGGGGTTAACCCATTGCAGCAATGCGCCGGTGATCATCGATGGTCCCTTGTCCGTGCGCGTTTTGCCCAATTCGCCCGATGTGGTGGCAAGCTTGAAGGCCATGAACAGCAAAAACGCCACCCCGGCCCATTGAATGACTGTCGTCAGGTTGGGAAAAATCACCAGCAATTCATGCAGGCCCAACCCGATCAGAAGCAATAACAGGCAAAAGCCGCTGGTCGCGCCGAACACAAGTCGCAGGCTGGGTCGAAAGCCGTAATGGACCCCGGAGCTGAGGATCAGGATATTGACCGGGCCGGGCGTGATCGAGGCGGCAAGCGCGAAGGCAGCCATCGACAGATAAAGGCTTGGGGCGGCGGCAAGCATGGGTTGGCGATCCTTTTAGTGGCTTTGCTGGATGCAACAATGCGCCGCAGGTCTTGGGGTTTATTGAACGATATTGCCCTGCCGGTTGTGATCGCCCATAAAAAAAAAACGGCATCCGGGAGTTGGCCCGGATGCCGTCTTGGACGGATCAATTACCTCGGGGGAGGAGATCCGCTTAGTTTTCTGTCAGTTTCATCAACTGACTTGCACAGGCGTCGGCGATTTCCGGGGTCGGGGCATCATTGCCAGGCATGGTGGCCCAGCCTTGAGCGGCGACGAAATCATCACGCTTGTAGGAGCTTTCCTCTTTAAGGGCGGCAAGCTGCATGGTCTGATTGGTGGGGGTCTGGGTTTTGAACTGCGCAACACAAATCGGGGCGAGGGCGGTAATGACCGCATCCTTGCTTTGCGTGTTGGCCATTTCGGCTGCGGTGCTGCCCGAAACGACCCAGCTTGCGCTGAAGCCGATGATCGTGATGGCAACGGCACCGATAACACCGCCCCAGATTGCGGGTTTTACCCAGACTGGAATTTCCATATTCATAATATACTCCCATTCATTTTGTGAAATTTATAAACAATTGCTCGTTTTTATTTCATTCAATGAAATCATTTGGGCGTCATTTTAGCAAATGAACTATATTTTTATATAATTGATGTGGCTATTGTGTTTTCGACAATTTGCGCGTTTCGATTTTATTGTGTATTTTGTTTTGATAAATATTATGAATATCCAAGTAGGTTGGCGATCCAGCCCGCGCCACCGGCAATCATTGCATATCGTGCCGCCTTGCCAATCGTCACCAGCACGATAAAGGGCAAAAAGCGCACCCGCATGACACCGGCAAAGAGTGTTAGCGGATCCCCGATTATCGGCAGCCACGCCAGCAAAAGCGACCAAAGCCCGTATTTGCCAAACCAGTGTGAGGCACGATCAAGGGCATCTGGCGATACCGGGAACCAGCGCCGATCCTTGAAATGATCGATATAAAGTCCAAGCCCCCAGTTGACGCACGAGCCCAGAACATTCCCCGCCGTCGCGACGACAACCAGCCACCACGGCGCATGATCACCCGACGCGACAAGGGCTGCCAAGGCCACCTCGGACGTGCCGGGCAGGATGGTGGCGGATGTCAAAGCCGACAGGAACAAGGCGAAAAGCACGGATAAAGGTCCCGTTCAGGTCAAATGAGCTGGATCAGGCGAAGGCAGGAATTACGTTCAGGCTTCAGGATTTAACGGTGAATTTCTGAACGCTGACCGGTTCTGCCAGTAATTCATCGCCAAGGGCGCCGAAGGCGCGCAGGTATGGTGTTTCAAAATGAAGGGCGAGGTCTTCGTCAGAGCGCCAGTTTTCATACGCCATCCAGATCGCCGGATCTTCGTTGGACTGATGAATATCGTAACTGATGCAACCTTCTTCGGCGCGCGACGGTTCGACAAGTGCCAGAAGCTGTTTGCCAAGTTCGGCTTCCTTGCCCGGTTTGGCGCGTGCGATGGCTAGAACGGTAAGCTTGGTGGTCATCAATGTTTCCCGTGAAATTTTTGCGGTATTTTTGCTGCCACGGATCATCAGGGCAGAGGCCGCATCGGGCAACTGTTAAATGCCGACAAATAAAAGCCCGGTGCAGGGGAGATGCACCGGGCTTGGCTTCGGCATATACGGATCAGGGGAGGTTCCGTGCCGAAGAAGGGCCGTTTTTCGATCAGGCGATGTGCGAGGTTACATCGACATTGCCGCGGACCGAGTTGGAATACGGGCAGATTTTGTGGGCTTCTTCGACCAGCTTCTCAGCTTCGGCCTTATCAAGGCCCGGCAGCGAAACATGCAGGTCAACCGCAAGGCCGAAACCGCCAGCCGCACGCGGGCCGATGCCGACAACAGCCTTGACCGAAACATCAGACGGAACTTTCGGGCCTCCCTGGGAGGAGACGAATTTCATCGCGCCGATGAAACAAGCCGAGTAACCCATTGCGAAAAGCTGTTCAGGGTTGTTGCCTTCGCCGCCAGCACCGCCGAGTTCTTTCGGCGTGGTCAGTTTGACATCGAGGCTGCCGTCTTCGGTTTTCGCACGGCCGTCACGGCCACCGGTTGCACTTGCTGTTGCGCGATATTTGACATCTACAGACATGGTTTTCTTCCTTTGTTTGAACGTGATGGTTCGAAGGTTTCGATAACCCGGCTGATCAGGGCGTTGGTTCGGTTGGTGCCCCAAATGATATGTCGCCGGGTGGGTGGGGGCGCAACCGCGCCCCCGAAAGAAGTTGCAGAAAGTTCAGGTTATTCGCCGTAGAAGGCGTTCTTCAAAAACTGGCTGGCCTGGGCGGTTGCCGCCTGGGCAGCCGGGGTGTCGGCGATGGCATTGAGCATGACGAAATCATGGATCGTGCCGTTGTAGCGAACCGTGGTGACATCCACCCCGGCCTGGCTGAGTTTGCGGGCATAGGCTTCGCCCTCGTCACGCAGCACGTCGTTTTCATCGGTGATGATCAGGGCAGGTGCCTGTCCAGCCAGCAATTCCTGCGGGGCATGGATCGGCGTTACTTTCGGATCGGTGCGGTCCGTGCCTTCGGGCAGGTACTGGTTCCAGAACCATTCCATTGCCGCCTTGGTCAACCACGGGCCATTGGCAAATTCGGTATAGGATCCGTTGTCAAAATTCGCATCAGTCACCGGATAGAACAGGACCTGGGCGATGATTTCAGGGCCTTTGCGCTGCTCGGCCAACAGGGAAACAACCGCGGTCATGTTGCCACCGACACTGTCCCCGGCAATCGCCAGACGGGTCGGATCAACGTTAAGCTGTTCACTGTGTTCGGCGACATATTTGGTGACGGCATAATCCTGTTCAATCGCGATCGGATATTTGGCTTCGGGTGAACGTTCATAATCAACGAAGACGACGGCAGCATTTGCCTGTACGGCGATTTCGCGGATCAGACGGTCGTGGGTTTCCTTATCTCCCAGAACCCAGCCGCCACCGTGGAAGTAGACGACAACCGGCAGGCGGTCGGTGTTGCCTTCGGGGCGGACGATCCGGACCCGGGTTTCGCCGGTCGGACCGACAGGGAAGACGGTATCGGTAACATCGGCGGCGCGTTTTGCAATCGGGCCTGCCTGCGCACCGGCCAGAACATTGCGGGCATCAGCCGGGCTGAGCGTGTAGATCGGCGCACCGCCCGAAGCGGTCAGAGCATTGATGAAGTTCTGGGTGTTATTTTCGAGAACCGGATTTGCCAGTGCGGTCGTGGTGGCCAAGGTTGCTGCCAGAGCAAATGCAGCGGAGGCAACAGTCGTTTTGAATGTATTCATGATCTTGTTCCTTTTGGCTGTCTGGATGGTGCCGCTGTGCGGCGTTTTCCGTTTCGATGATTATGAAATAGCATGCGATTTAATCGCGCACGATATAAATTTGAGAATATGAGCTATGCAATTAAATCGCTTGTAATTAAATCGTGCACGATATATTAATGTGAGTTTGATTTGAAATCGGCCGTGTTACGAGCCACAGAAGCAGCACCAGTGGCTGCCAGTCGGCCCGGCCCGATAGGACAAAGGAGAACGCCACTATGGACAATCATGATAACAATCCGCTCAGGCTTGAAAACTTCCTGTGCTTTTCTGTCTATGCGGCCAGTCATGCGTTTAACCGTATCTATAAACCGCTTCTTGACGCGCTTGAGCTCACCTATCCGCAATATCTGGTGATGGTGACCCTGTGGGAGGAGGATGATCAGCCGGTTCGCAGCATTGGTGAAAAGCTGTTTCTGGAATCCAGCACCTTGACGCCTTTGCTCAAACGGCTTGAGGCGGCGGGACTGGTTAAACGTACCCGTGATCCAAAGGATGAACGTTCCGTACGTATTACCCTGACAGCAGCGGGCAGGGAATTGCGGCAAAAGGCACTTGATGTACCGCGTTGTGTTGGCGAGGTGGCGGAACTTGATCTTTCGACAATCAAACGCCTGATCGATGATCTGGGCCAGTTGCGTGACAATCTTGAGGCAAATGCATCGCGGAAATAGCGATGAAAACGTTCAAGCAAGCGGCGACTAACGCTTGGGTGTCGGTTTGCGCCGGTCCTGATGATAAGTCAGCGCCCAGCCAAGCACGGTTTTAATTGCTTCTTCGGGAAACGGGCGATCCAGCGCAAGCAGGATCGCCCGATTTCCTTGGCATTCCAGAACCCCGTCAAAATGGCTACGGACCCGATCAATCAGGTCGGTCTGGCAGTTGACGTAAATGGCGATCCGGTCGGGTGCCTTTGGTTTCCAGTCGGCCCGGATGGTCGTCCCCGACCCGGAGGGCGTTACCCATGCCGGTTCCCCCCATTTCAGGGTTTCCGTAATCACCCCGATAGGGATATTTGTCGCCAGTTCGAAAATCCACCCGCGAATTGTCATTAGCGCCGAGCGGGCATCGTCGGGATAGCATGCGAATTTGGTCGAAAGGTCAGCGGCCAGTTTGGGAACCGTGCCGGGGTCAGATCGGCCTATTCCGAAGGATTGCGTCTGGTTCATATTCCTGCCCGGCATCCGATGCATCAGCCAGACATCATAGCGCAGAAAAAGAAAGGGCGCGATGTCCTGGTGGAAATCGCGCCAAGTTTGCTGTCAGGGACAGCAGGGAGGCATACATCAAGGTTCAGATTGTCTGCGAGAACAGAAAACCATGGAATGCAGCCACCGGCATATCCCCATATGAGGAGGTTAAAAGCATATCGCGTATTTCGTCGAAGATGGCGGGATGCGATTCGGGCATTGAAAAGGCTGCAAGCCGGAACTTGCAGCCTTGTAGGGGGCTGGTCCCAGAGCGGGGCCGGTTTTTATCTAGATGCTTTGGATCAGAAGCCAGATGGCAGCGCAGAACATGACGGCATGCTGTATCAGCATGGAGGGGGCGACCAAGGCAATTGATGCGGTCAGTGTGCCCCAGGCGTGAAGAATCCGTGCGACAATGAAGGCCGCGGCAACCAGCCAGATGATGTCAGACGTTGCCAGAACAGCCTCGAGTGCGAGCACGACAAGAATACAGAAAGGCGCATTTTCGATGAAATTGCCATGCGCGCGTATCCGGCGTTGCAGGGCTTCGTCACCACCGTCGCCTCGGGCCAGTTTAAGGTCGCGCCGCCGCAAGGAAACATTCAGGCTAAGAGCGATCAGCATTAGGGCAAAAATGCCAGTCAGGCAGACGGTAACGGTGATCGGCAGCATGTGCATGGTCCTTTGACGCGTTGCGATGAAGCAGCTTTGCCTGATTGGCGGGGCGATGCAAGAGGCAGCATGCAAACAGGCCGGAAATATCCGGCCTGTGCTTGGATCGGTTTGTCTGACTCTGCTGTGTTATTCGGCGGCGCGAAGCATGGTGGTCTGATATTGCCCCGATTTGCTTGTGGCTTCCGGGCTATCGCCCTGCACGCGCTTCATCGCGGTGATGAAGTCGCTGATCTTGCTGTTCAGAAAACCCGCCTGATGGGCGGTATGATCGGCATTTTCGTGCACCGTGATCGCGCTGTTGCCGACATCGGTAACACTGGATTGAATCGTGGTGACATTTTCCGAAACGCGTTTGGCACTTTCAGAAACGAAATCAACATTGCGGGCAATTTCGCGTGTTGTGGCGTTCTGTTCTTCGACGGCGCCGACAATGGCCGTGACATAACTATCGATGCTGTTGATCACGGTGCCGATATTGGTGATGGCATCGGTTGAATTGCGCGACACGCTTTGAATGCGTTCGATCTTGCGGGTGATTTCATCGGTGGCCTTTGCCGTCTGATTGGCAAGGTTTTTGACTTCTCCCGCAACCACGGCAAATCCTTTGCCTGCTTCACCGGCGCGCGCGGCTTCGATCGTGGCGTTCAGGGCCAGAAGATTGGTCTGATCTGCAATCTGGGTAATCAGTTGCACGACTTGGCCCACTTCTTCTGCGACTTCCTGCAGGTTGCGCATTTCGGTCTGGGAGGTATTGGAATGTTCAACAGCGTTATGCGCAATCCCAGAAAACTGTGTGATCTGGGATGAGATTTCGTCAATCGCTGCAACCATTTGTTCGGTTGCAGCACTAAGCGACTGAGCACTTGCTGATGATTCTTCTGCCTCGGTGGCAACAGCACCGGCGAGCGATCCTGCCTGTGTACTTTGGCTTTGCATGGTTTCGGCACGTGAGAGAACTTCATTGGCGCCTTTGACGATATCGGCAAACGTATTTACAAGAGTTTCGCAAAATTCTTTTACCAGTCGATCCGTCTCTGCCCGGCGTTTCTCATCAAGTGCGCGTTGTTGTTCCTGCATGGCTTCAAGTTCACGGGCCTTGATCATATCGGCCTGGAATACCCGCATCGCATCAGCCATCTCGCCGACTTCATCGCGGAAGGCGGAAACCGGCACCGGTGTATCAAGTTTACCTTTTGCCAGATCGCCCAGAGCTTCTGTCAGGCGATGCAACGGACGGGTAATCGACCGTCCCAAAAGCCACGCCAAAAGTATGCCTGATACGAGCGCAAAGCCCGACAAAGCGGTGATCAGAGTTTTGCCCATGCGTTCGTCTTCCAACGCCTTGTTCATTGACAGCTGGGTGTAGTTAGCGACTTCGGCAAGAAGGGCTTCAATGGCGGTATTAAGGTCTTTTTGCAATTTCTCTGTCGCGATGACAGCATCCGCGACGTCGGATGTGCTTGCCCCATTGTCAAGAGCTTTGAAAATGTTGGCGACGTTGGACTCGTAAGTGCGATGATCCGCTTCTATGCGCAAAAGGGCTGCTTCGACAGCGGCAAACTCTGTTCGGTCTGCATTATTTGAAAGCTCGGTGAGATAGGCTTTTATCATTCTGGTTGCTTCACGGAGCTCCACATCGGACTGTTTTGAAATTTCATCGAAATTAGCCCGAACACTGGTTTCGCTCTCGCTATGGGAGTCCACATTGCGGAAACGCAGCGACTTTTCCATCAGGATGGCTTGTTCAAGCTGATGCTGCGTGATTTTTTCAAGCATCAGTGTCAGAGGCAGGTCACGTGCAGTTACCTGTTCCAGTTCGTTGCCGATCACGGTCATTTTGTATATGGCGATGCTGCCAAGCAAACCTGAAGTTAACAACAGCCAGCCCGCAAGACTGTATAGGCGCTGCGCAATATTTGACTTCCACACCCATCCAAACATTTAGTTTCCCTCGCGAAAAAGCAGACGACAATTCCACTTGGGGTCGATGTTTGGTTGTTCAAGCTATCCAAAAGGGTGGCGTTTGCTATTTCCGGGTGTGGCGTGTTTTTTCGAACGAAGCGGTTCAACCGATTGAAATGGGCGGCATCCGAAGGTGCCGCCCATGCTGTTCTTCGTGCCCCGAAAGACTAGATGTTACGCAACCGCTCAAGGAAGTTTTTGACCTGTGTATCAAGGTTGCGGGCCTGTTCGGCCAGTTCGGTTGCCCCGGCCTGCACGTTGGACGCGGCGTCGCCCGTTTGCTGGGACGTATTGCGTACGATCCCGATTGAGGAGGATACTTCGTTGGTGCCTGCCGCGGCCTGCTGGACATTGCCCGAAATTTCGGCCGTGGCAGCGCCCTGTTGTTCGACGGCGGCGGCAATTGCGCCGGTGATTTCATTGATGTTGGAAATTGTTTCAGTGATCTTTTCAATCGCGCCGACGGTATTGTGGGTCTCGGACTGGATCGATCCGATCTGCTGGGCGATTTCCTCTGTCGCCTTGGCAGTCTGATTGGCAAGGTTTTTGACCTCGCTTGCGACGACCGCAAAGCCTTTACCCGCTTCACCCGCGCGGGCGGCCTCGATGGTGGCGTTCAGGGCCAGAAGGTTGGTCTGGGACGCGATATCATTGATCAGGCTGACGACCTGACCGATGCGATCAGCGGCTTCGGCAAGGCCGGTGACCATGGCGTTGGCGCGTGATGCTTCGTCGACCGCATTGTTGGCGATTTCAGAAGAACGTGCGACCTGCGAGCTGATTTCCTGAATGGAGGCAGAAAGTTCCTCGCTCGCCGAAGCGACGGTCTGGACATTCGCACTGGCCTCGTCGGCAGCCGCAGCAACCACGGTTGCCTGTTCCGAGCTTTCGTTCGCCGCACGGCGCATCTGACGCGATACTTTTTCCATATCGCCAGCACTGTCAGTGACATGAACAACGATGGAGCCGACCGACTTTTCGAATTCGTCGGCCATCTGCAGGCGGGTGCGGTTGCGTTCTTCGCTGGCGCGATGTTCGGCTTCGCGTTTGTCGCGCTCGGCCTGCTGCATACCCGCGGATGCTTCTTTGAAAGCTTCGAGCGCCTTGGCAATCGCACCAATTTCGTCGGACCGGTCATGATAGGGGACGGTGACGTTGAAATTGCCCTTTTCCAGGTCGGCAATCACCCCGGCAACACGGGTCATCGGGCGGGCGACCATGGCGTTGGTTGACAGCAGGATCACCGCGATCACAACGATCAAAAGTACCACACCACCGATCAGGGTTGCATTGCGCAGGTCATCGGCCGGGGCATAAACGGTGGCAAGCGGCACGTTGACGACTACGCCCCACTGGTTGGCATAACCTTCAATGGCGACCGGAACGATCAGGTGCATGACTTCGCCATCGTCAATCTGACCGGACTGGCCCGACTTCATCGCTTCAAGAATGGCCGCGTCGGTTGGATTGGCGGCATCAAGTTTGGTGCCGCGGATATCGGGGTTTTCATGGGCAACCCATGTGCCCTGTGCGGAAACAAGATTGACGGTGCCGGTGCCAAACGGGGCCAGTTCGGCAAACCGTTCCGACAGCGCATTCAGTTCAAGATCGACACCCATAACACCAAGAAACTTTCCGCCACTGTCCTGCACCGGATAGACAAACGATGTCAGAACCACATCGCGGCCCTGAATGTCATAGGTAATCGCATCGGTCAGGTAGGGCTTATTGGTGCGTTTGGGTTCAGTGTAATATTCATTGACCTCCGGGTTATCGAGCCCGGTCAGGTGATAGGGGGTAATGCCGCCACCGAAGTTATAATAGTAGGTGACATATTTTCCGCTGCCGTCGCCGAATGGTTCGCCTTCGCCCTTGTAATCCGCATCCTTGCCGTCAAGGGCGTTGGTTTCAAATCCGGACCACGCCCCGGCAAGGGACGGGTTATCCATCAGGGTGCGATTGAGGATTTCGTTATAGGCCTTGCGGTCTGCTCCGCCCTGTTCACGAAGTGCGCGAAAGGCACCTGCAAGGTTTTTGGCAACCAGCATCCCGCCATTCAGCACCCGGCTGGCCTGTTCGGCATGGAACTGCCCGACGGAACGGGCTTCGCCCACGGTCAGCTCTTCGGTTGTTTTGCCGGTCTGGACAGTTTGAAGGAAGATGCCGACGATCAGGCAGAAGGCAATTGCGAGTGCACTGACGCAGGTCAGCTTGGCACCAAGAGACATATTGGAAAATCGCATTAAAGGTCCCCCTCAGATAAGCTTATACCTCTGAAGTAAGTCTGACGGTCCTTCCCTGTGCCGCCTTATTCAAGGGTTTGGCGACTTTGATTGGGAAACACTACCACGTAGCCTATACTTTAGATAAGTGGGAATTATCTGTTCAGGTGGCAATAAAAGGTGGGATTGTTTTATGAAATTTTCGTGCTTGAGTGGCTGGACTTGAAAAGTTGTTCGGCGGGGACCGGTTTACTGAACAGGAAACCCTGCAATTCGTTACAGCCCTGCCTATGCAGGAAATCACGTTGGGCGGTTGTTTCGACCCCTTCGGCAGTGACTTTGAGGCCAAGGGTTCGTGCCATGGCAATCATGGCTTCGGCAAGGGCGGCATCATCGGTATTTTGCGGAATGCCTTTGATAAAGGCGCGATCAATTTTGATGCGTTCAATCGGCAGGCTTTTGATGGACCGCAAACACGAATAACCCGTGCCGAAATCATCAATCGCGACCGATACGCCAACCGCGCGCAATTCATGCAGGGTATCGATCATGATATCTTCGTCCTGGATCATGCTTTCGGTGACTTCAATCTCCAACCATTTCGGATCAAGTCCGGTATTGGCCAGAACAGTTTGCACCGTTTTGGCAAAGCCCGGTGTGCGCATCTGGCGGACCGAAACATTGACTGCGATGCGGATCGGATCAAAGCCTTCATCTTGCCAGCGGCGCGCCTGTGCGCAGGATTCTTCAAGAACCCATTGGCCGATTTCGACAATCAACCCGCTTTGTTCCGCAATCGGGATGATTTCCGCCGGACCAAGAATGCCATTTTGGGGATGGTTCCACCGAATCAGGGTTTCGGTCCCGGTCATTTCACCGGTTTTTGCATCGACTTGCGGCTGATAATAAAGGGTCAGCTCACCCTTTTCCAGACCGCGACGCAATTCCAGGCTGCGCGTCATATAGTGCGTGGCACTTTCGGTCATTTCCGATTTATAAAACGCATAGGTGCGCCGCCCCTGATCCTTGGCGGCATACATTGCCGTGTCGGCCAGCCGGATCAGATCCTGCGGTGAATGGGCGTTTTCGGGATAAAGGGCAATGCCGATGCTGGCCGATAATGTCAGTTCATGGCCGACAATATAGAACGGCTTTTGCAGTTCATGAATGATGTGGCTGGCAAGGTTGCCTGCGGCGGCCTCGCTATGCATGTTTTCGCGGATAATCAGGAATTCGTCCCCGCCAAGGCGCGCGATGGTATCGGTTCGATCGGTCAGTGCCTTGATACGGGTCGCAACAATCAGCAAAACCTGATCACCGGCGGCATGGCCAAGTGTATCGTTAATATTCTTGAAGTCATCAAGATCAAGGAACAGGCAGGCGACCACCGATCCGGTACGTTCGCAGCGTTCAATCGCACGGTTCAGACGGTCGGTCGCCAGAAGCCGGTTGGGCAGGCCCGTGAGGCCGTCATACTGGGCCAGGTAATGCAGTTCCTGTTCGGCCTGTCGGATGGCGGTGCGATCCGAAATCATCGCAACGAAATGGGTCAGGACGCCATCATCGTCCTCGACCGCGATGATCTGCATCATGATGGAAATCGAATTGCCCGACATGTCGCGGGTTTCGATTTCGCGGTGCCAGTGGCGGCGTGTGCGCAGTGTATGGAACAGTTCCTGATAAAAGGCGGGCGGGAAGGCCTCTGGCACGATCATATAGGGCGGGCTGCCGACAACGTTCATCGGGTCTGCGCCTGTGATCTGGCAATAGGCACGGTTGGCGCTGGTGATGTTCAGGTCCGGGTCAAGTATCAGAATACCATCCTGGGTGGTTTCAAATACTGTCATCGCCTGACGGAGCTTGTCATTGGTCAGACGTTGATCGGTAATGTCCTGCATCACGCCTATGATCCGCTGGGTGCCCTTGCGGTCATTGATATAGGACTTGCCGCGTGCGCGGAACCAGCTTTGGGTGCCTTCGCTTTGCTGGCCGCGGAAAACGACGTCGTAGAATTCGCCATGCAGAACGGCATATTCGAATGCCTTGCGGACCATGTCGCGATCACCGGATGCAACACGATGCAGAAAATCTTCCCAGCTTTCGGTGATTGTTTCCGCACTTTGATTTTCGTCGGGTAAAAACTGCGCCAGACCGGTACTGTGCATTTTGCGGGTACTGACATCCACCTCCCAGCAGCTCATGCGGGCAGCATGCATGGCAAGCGACAACCGTTCCTGACTTTCACGAAGGGCGAGTTCTACCTCGCGGCGTTCCAGTGCCATCTGGATTGTCGCGTGCAGTTCACGTTCTGAAAACGGTTTTAACAAAAAGCCATAGGGCCGGGTTTGGCGCGCCCGTTCAAGGGTTGTATCCTCGGAATAAGCCGACAGATAGATGATCGGGATCATCAGATGTTCGGGGATACCCGCCGCGGTTTCAATGCCGTCAATGTCGCCGTCGATGCGGATATCCATCAGAATGATGTCAGGCGCATCGGTTTCAATCGCTTTCAAGGCATTGATACCGGCACTATGGACCGATGTCCGGTCATAGCCGAGCCGGGCAAGCTGTTGACGCAAATGCAGTGCGACGATCCGTTCATCTTCGACAATCATCACATGGATCGGCTTGCGCATGGCGATCATCAATCCTTTATCGTGAAGCGAATAGTGATGCGGGTCGGGTTGCGGGTGTGCATATCAAGGGTCCCGCCAAGCTGATCGGTCAGTAATTCAACCAGTTGCAGGCCAAGCCCGCTGCTGCTGTCGATATAGAAACTTTCCGGGAATCCGACCCCGTCATCGCTCAGGCTGAGTTCGATCTGGTTCGGGGCGATTTCGGTGGCGGAAAGGCTTATTGTGCCCTGTCTGTTACCGGGAAATGCGTGTTTGAGCGCATTGGTGATCAGTTCGTTGGTAATCAGGCCGCACGGCACGGCCGTTCCGATCGGAAGCGACACCGAACCCAGATCGCGTTCAAACCTGATGAGGTCGGGATTGGTGTTGAAGGTCACCAGCAGCGAATTGATCAACGCATCACAGAAATAGTTGAAATCGACGCGCGAAACATCTTCGCTTTGATAAAGGGTCTGGTGGATTTGCGCCATGGACCGGACACGGTTGCAACTGTCGCGCAGAATTTCACGCGCCAGATCGTCCTTCACATTGGCGGTTTGCATATCAAGCAGACTGTGCACAATTTGCAGATTGTTTTTGACCCGGTGATGGACCTCGGACAGCAGGATTTCCTTTTCCTGCAAGGATTTTTCCAGATTTTCCTGACGGCTTTTGCGGTCTGAAATATCGACAATGGCGGCCAGGACCTGTACACGGTCGCCTTCGGCAATCGGGTTCAGACCGATTTCAACGGGGAACTCGCTGCCATCCTTGCGCAGGGCATAAAGATCCCTTCCCGGTCCCATGGGCCGTGGTCCGGGTGCGGCGATGAAACTGTTGCGAAGGCCCGCATGATGATGGCGAAACCGATCTGGTACCAGCACATCGACCGGCTGGCCGAGTAATTCATCACGGGTATAACCGAACACCTTTTCGGTTTCGGCATTGACCATTTCAATAAGACCCTTGGCATCGACAAGAATCATCGCGTTCGGCGCATATTCAACAACGCGCCGGAATCGATGATCTTCCTCGAATGCGACATGCGGTGCGGTCATCGTACTGCCCGATCCATCGGTGTGCGACGCCGACAAGTCTTTCATGTCTGACGTTTCGTTCAATCATTTCTCTCCCGTGCAAGGCGGTCTCCCGCCTCAAGAAGGACAGGGAACCCTTGATCGTCGCCAGTTTTCTTCGCCCACTCCCGGCGGCTTTTTTTGTTCCTGACTGCACGGACAAGTAACAGTTACGACATATCAGCGCTCGGCAAGCTGGTTTCAACCACCCGTCGGTGTAGGTTTGGTTTTTTTCTTATATTTGCTGTATCCTGCTGATCCGACGCGCGAATTTTGCGTGTTACCATGCCCGACCTCTCTGTCAGGGTGGGAGAAGTGACGGGGTGCGCCGGTTAAATCGCGCGTTGCAGTTCGGCCATGTCCGATCCGGACTTGATCTTGCAGGCCGGCGGGGATAGCTTCGCGCACGCACGGAATCCGGGTGATTTCACGTGTGGCCGGATTTCCAGATAATTCAACGATACAACTGACAAACAAGGTTTCAAAAATGACAGCCGATCTTCGTGATGCCGCCTTTAACAGCAACGTCTGGGCCTTCCAGGAAGCCCGCAAGCTGGTTGAGCGGTACAAACAGAAGAAGCCTGAAAAGGGTTATGTGCTGTTTGAAACCGGTTATGGCCCGTCGGGCCTGCCCCATATTGGGACGTTTGGCGAAGTTGCGCGCACGACCTATGTCCGCCGCGCGTTCGAACAGATGTCCGATATTCCGACCAAACTTTTCTGCTTCTCGGATGACATGGACGGTCTTCGCAAGGTACCCGACAATATCCCGAACAAGGATATGGTCGCGCAGCATCTTGGCAAGGCATTGACCAGCGTGCCGGACCCGTTTGGCACCCATGAAAGCTTTGCGCATCACAACAATGCGCGGCTCTGCGATTTCCTCGACAGTTTCGGCTTTGATTACGAATTCAAATCTTCGACCGAATGCTATCGTTCGGGCATGTTTGATGCAGCGCTTCTGCGTCTTCTTGAACGGTATGATGCGATCCAGAAGATCATGCTGCCGACCCTTGGTGAAGAACGTCGCGCGACATACAGCCCGTTCATGCCGGTCGAAGAAGGTACCAACAAGGTCCTGATGGCCAAGGTGACCGAGCTTAACGTTGAAGCCGGGACCATCGTTTACGAACATCCCGAAACCGGCAAGCTGGTTGAAACCCCGGTCACGGGTGGCCGTTGCAAATTGCAGTGGAAGCCGGACTGGGCGATGCGGTGGTTTGCGCTGGGCGTTGATTATGAGATGGCGGGCAAGGACCTTATTCCGTCGGTCGAACTTGGCAACAAGATCGTCAAGGCGCTTGGCGGCACCCCGCCGGAAGGCTTCAATTACGAGCTGTTTTTGGACGAGAACGCACAGAAAATCTCGAAATCCAAGGGCAATGGCATTTCGATGGAAGACTGGCTGAAATATGCGCCGGAAGATAGTCTTTCGCTGTTCATGTTCCAGAAGCCGAAAACCGCAAAGCGCCTGTATTTCGATGTCATCCCGAAAACGGTTGATGAATATCTGACCTTTGCCGACAAGCTGAAAACCGAAACCGATCCGGAAAAGCTTTTGCAGAACCCGGCATGGCACATCCATGAAGGCAAGGCACCGGAACGCGATATTCCGTTGTCGTTCGGTATCTTGCTGAATCTTGTTTCGGTCTGCAATACCAGCGACCCGGAACTGCTTTGGGCGTTCATTTCGCGCTATGCCAAGGGCGCAACGCCGGAAAATCAGCCTTATCTCGACAAGCTGGTCGGCTATGCGATCAACTATTACAACGACTTCGTCAAACCGACGAAAAAATACCGTGCCGCGACGGATGCGGAAAAAGCAGCCCTGACCGAACTGCGCGATATGCTTAAAACCCTTGATGCCGGCACCGATGGTGGCGATATCCAGACCCAGGTTTTCGAAGTGGGTAAAAACCACAATTACGAAAATCTGCGCGACTGGTTCAAGGCACTTTATGAAATCCTGCTGGGACAGGAACAGGGCCCGCGTATGGGATCGTTCATTGCGCTTTACGGTATTGATGAAAGCATCCAACTGATTGACCGTGCGATTGCCGGTGAAGAACTCGGCGCGTAAGCAGTCGCTTTTTTCAGGCTGCTGTGAAATATCAAGCGACCCGTCGTCCGGCGGGTCGCTTTTTGTTTGATCGGGTGTCATTTCCTTCAATAAGTTTAGCACCTTATCGCCGATGGTTGCTCTTTTGCGTTTGACCAAAACGGAGTTGATGATGGGTTTCTGGCAAAAGACGATGATCGCAGTAGCGTGTAGCAAACCATTGCGCCACGCGGGCGAGGCGGTCGGGCGGAAAACCGGGCTGGCTGCACAGTTCGTTAGCGGCGCTGATGGTGCCGAGCACGTGAAACGCACGCAGGAATTGGCAAAGCAGGGTATTCGGGTTTCGAGCTTTTATCTGGGCGAATATGTGACCGATCCGGCACAGGTGGCGGAAACGGTTGATGCAATTACAGCCGTGATCCCCAAGCTTGATCGTGTTGGTTTGGATATTCATGTTTCCATTGATCCATCGCAGCTTGGCTATATGCAGGATCCGGCGATGTTGGATGACAATGCCCACAAAATTGCCGGTTTGATCCGCGATGTCGGTGGTGAGAAAGCAGGTCGGCGCTGCTGCCGGATGATGATCGACATGGAAGATTTCGACATGGTCGATGATACGCTGGCCCTTCATGATCGGCTGCTTGAGGCAGGGTATCCGGTAGCCCAGACATTGCAGGCGCGATTATTGCGAACCGAAGCCGACATGGCGCGCAAGATCGCACAGGGGGCCATGATACGTCTGGTTAAAGGGGCGATGGCCCCGCCTGATCATGTTGCTTTTACCCGGCGTCGCGACATCGACGAAAATTACCTGAAACTGGCGTCAATGATGTTGTCCGACGAGGCGCGCCTTACCGGATTTATGCCGGTTTTCGGATCGCATCATCGTGAGTTGGTTGAATATATTGCAAAGGTCGCAGACGAACGTGGATGGGAGCGTGAGGCGTTCGAGTTTGAAATGCTTTATGGCGTCAATCAGCCACTTCAGCGGGATCTTGTGTCGCTCGGTTATCGGCTTCGGCTTTATGCGCCGTTTGGGGCGGATTGGTGGGCTTATGCGTGGCGTCGTGTTGGTGAAAACCCCCGCAATCTTGGTCTTTTGCTGCGTTCGCGGCTGAATGCTACGGGCCTGTAAATGCGAGCGGGTTGTGTTCGTTGCGTTCTGCCATGCATCTGCCCAAATGATAAGATGTAATGTAAAACAAAATCAGTCATTTCCGGTGTTTTGGTTAGGGCCATGCACCGGGAATGGTCATTTAAACGGCGAGCACCGAAAGGAAGGCCGGATGAAGATGGTCAAGATCATGATGGCGGGCGCAATGGCGGTGCTGCTGGCGGCCTGTTCGACCGGGCCGCGTGTCTATACCGATGCCGATCCGGCGGCCGATTTTTCGCGTTATCGGACCTTTGCCTTTTATGAGTCCGCGGGAAAGTCGGATGAAAAATACGCCACCCTGCACGGTCAGCGGATCGAGGATGCGGTCAGTGCCGCCCTTGAAGCGCGTGGTTATCGCGTTGACATCAACACCCCCGATATCCTGATCAACTATCACCTCAAGACCGAGGAAAAGACCCGGACATCGCCGCCGGTCTATTACGGCGGGTATTACGGTTATCGCAGCGGGATGTATGTCGGTTGGCCCGGGTATGTCGAGCCGGGATATGTTGACAATTATACCGAAGGCACGATTTCGGTCGATATGGTAGACCGCCGCACCGATCAGATGATCTGGGAAGGCACGGCGGTTGGCCGTATCGACAGTGAGTTTCGCAACAATCCCGATCAGGGGGTGCGCAAAGCGGTTGGCGCGATATTTGGCAAATATCCCTATGTCGCTGGCAGCAGTGTACCGGTGATGCCTGCGGCGCAGTAAATTCGTTTGACTGAGTGATAAAATACAGCGGGCCGGGGATTTTCCGGCCCGTTTTATTATAGCCGGGATGTGACATCCATGCTGGCATGCAGGACGCGTATGATCAAAATCCCATCTTGTTCCTGAAGATAAACAATCAAATGCCGGTCATATGGATAGATACGCACAGGAGGATCAAATTCCATGCGTTCACTGCCAAGCAACGGATGATTGGCCAGCATTTGCATGTGCCGATCCATGCCATCAAGGTACTTTCGGCGTTGTGGAATGCCCCATTCGCGCTGGGTATAACGGCCGATTTCGATAATATCGTTTTGTGCCACGCGGCTGACGCGGTAGTCAGGCATCTGTTGCGTCAAGATCGGCTTGAAGGGCATCCATGCTGAAATTTTCAACGACGCCACTTTCAATGCCTTCGCGGATCATCTTTTGCATCAGCGCACGTTTTTCAGCACGTTCCTGATCGCGGCGGATCAGGTCGCGGACATAGTCACTAGCATTACTGTATTTACCTGTTTCGGCTTGTGCTTCGACCCAGTCTTTCATGAGATCGGGCAGGGATACATTCATCGTCGCCATGTTATCCTCCATTGGCGCAATTATCCCATTTTTTGGCAAAGTTTGTCAAAAACAAAGCGGCCGGAGGGCTGTCATCTTTCCGGCCAGGTTGTTGGTCATGTCCGTTCGATTAGCTGTTTTCAGCAAACGCCCAGTAAAGTTCCTGTGCGCGTTTGGTTATCGGGCCGGGTTGCAGGTTGCGGTCGTCGAGTTTGACGCAAGGTGCGACCTTGTAATAATTGCCGGTGCCAAAGATTTCGTCGGCATTTTCAAGTTCGCTGTATGTCACGGTTTTTTCGGTGACGTCTACGCCGTCTTCGCGGAGCAGCCTGATCACGCGTTGGCGAGTCAGGCCGTTTAAGAACGTACCGTTGATCACGGGGGTAAAGACCTTGCCATCCTTGGCGTAGAACAGGTTGGCATAGGAAAATTCCGCGACATTGCCGAGAGGATCGAGCATTACGCCGGTATCAAAACCGTCTTTGGTGGCCTCTGCCACGGCGCGGCCGACATTGGGATACAGGCAGGATGCCTTGGCCTCGGTCGGGGCACTTTCGGGCGAGGGGCGGCGGAAGCTTGATTTCCGGGCGGTAAAGCCGGTCTTGATGGCATCGGGCAGGTCGGATACCGAAATGCACAGCACGAATTGCGCGCTTTCTGGTGTCGGGGCAAGGAAGCCTTCGCCGCCATAGACAATCGGTTTGATATAAAGTGCCAGCGCCGGATCGAATTTCTGAACGCCTTCGCGTACGAGAGCGACGATTTCATCGGTGGTGATCTGCGGGGCAAGACCCATCAGTTCGGCTGAACGCAGCACACGGGCGCAATGGGGCACAAGATCGGGCATTTTGCCATTGATGCGGCGCGCGCCGTCAAAGACCGTGGAGGCCATCCACATGCCGTGGGTTTGCGGCCCGATGATATGCGGGTTGCCTTCGTGCCATTCGCCCTTGTACCAGGTCCATGTGGTGACGGCTTTGGTGTCTGCGGTAGTGGCGTGACCCATTCTTCTTGCTCCTGATCGAATTTCGGGTGGCGTTTGCATGTCGCGGGGCGATGCAAGGCATCCAGAATAGGGGCTTTGCGCGATCATGGTCAAAGAAAACTGACAGGGTAAATGCCGGTTCGGTGCCGTTTTTAAGGAAGTTGCGATAAATGACGGTTCTGTGAAATATCCCGCATCATGCACACGTGTGCGTTGGCGGACCGGAAGGCCTGTGATATGTGTGTGGCCGTGCTGCAAGACTGAAAACAGGCATGGCCAGACGGCGTAAAGAGGGAAATTGCGCGCATGACCGAGGGGAAACACACGCCTGCAAATGGTGACGGGGCCGAACCAGGCCGCGATTTGCAGCATATCGTGACCTCGGCCGATGTTGCGCGCGAAGCCGGTGTTTCGCGGTCCACCGTTTCGCGGTGTTTATCAGGCGACCGGCGGATATCGGATGCGACCCGCCTGCGGGTACAGGAAACCGCGAACCGGCTTGGTTATCACGTCAATAAAATCGCCCGGTCGATGAATACGCGCAAAAGCGATCTGATCGGATTGGTGACATCGGGGCTTTCCGATCCGTTCCGCGTTGAATTCCTTGATAAACTGATCCTTGCAATTCAGCAGTCCGGTTATCGTCCGTTGGTGATTGATGTATCCGATCCCGCCCAGATGGGCACATCGATGATGCATCTGTTGCAATATCAGGTGGCCGGGGTGGTCGTGACATCGGGAAGCCCGCCGCCCGAGGTGGGTGTGCATTTCCTGAAACGCAATGTGCCGGTCGTTCTGGTCAATCGCGCCGGGCGGCTTGAGGGCGCGGATGTTATCAATTGCGATAATGTGCGCGGCGGTGAAATGGCCGCCGACCTGTTGCTTGAAACCGGTAAAACCCGGTTCGGGTTCCTCAATGTCAAGGGTGGTACATTCAGCGGCAATGTGCGGGGCGAAACATTCGTTTCTCGCCTTGCACCGCGCCTTGCGAACGGGGATGTCAGCTTTACCCCGCTGGTCTGCGACAGTGCCGATTATGATGGTGGCTTTAATGCCGCGCTTAAATTTCTGGCAACGCCGGAAACCGCACCAAACGCGATTTTCTGTGCCAAGGACCATATTGCGTTGGGTCTTCTGGACGCGGCCCGGTTTGAACTGGGCCTGCGCATCCCCGAAGATATTGCCGTGGTCGGGTTTGACGATATTGCCGCGGCCCGGCAGGGGGCCTATCAATTGACCACTGTGTGCCAAAGTGCGACGAAGCTGGCCGAAATGACGGTGGATCGGCTGCGCCAGCGCATCCGGGGCGATGACCTGACGGATCAGCGGCTGATCCTGCCGGTGGAAATGACGCGTCGCCGGACGGCCTGAGACGGTCTTTTTCACGGATTTCAGGCCGATTTTTCTTCGATTTCTGATGCAAGACAGCTGACTCGCGATGTTTCTGCGGGTTGTGCGCACACGTGTGCGTTAAGTTTTAAGGCGGATGCCTTGCAGAGGGCAGCGTATGGTTTTGCGGTGGCGATTTGTGGGTATGTAATTTTTACATTTAAAAACAGATAGTTATCCGTGGATGGCGAGAGTTTTTTTGCCTTAAATAGAATTTTTCTGTCATTTGATGGAATTTATGATTAAATCATTCCAGCACGTGATTTGCGCAACGGTAATGCACACGTGTGCATTCAACGAAATGCAAACCGGGAGGAAACCCAAATGACGATCAGAAATTCTCTTTTTGCGACTGTCGCGATTTCAGGCCTTTTGGCTGTTGCGACCGCCGGTTCGGCCCATGCGGCCGGTCGGCTTAATGTCATCTGCTCGGCCGATAATGAGTGGTGCGAGATGATGGAAACCGCGTTCGAGCTGGAACATGACATCGATGTATCGATGGTTCGCAAAAGTTCGGGCGAGGCTTATGCGCAGGTTCGCGCCGAAGCTGCCAATCCGAAACTGGATGTATGGTGGGCCGGGACTGGCGACCCCCATCTTCAGGCCGCCGCCGAAGGCCTGACGGAAGAATATCAATCCCCGCAACTTGGCAACCTGAATGACTGGGCCGTGCGGCAGGCGAAAAATTCCGGCAATCGGACGGTCGGGGTTTATGCCGGTGCACTCGGCATTGGTTACAACAATGATCTTCTGGCGAAAAAGGGCCTTCCGGCCCCGAAATGCTGGGAAGATCTGAAAGACCCGGCTTATAAGGGTGAAATCCAGATGGCGAACCCGAATTCATCGGGCACGTCCTATACCGCACTTGCGACTCTTGTGCAGATTTTTGGCGAAGAAAAAGCCTTCGATCTGCTTAAAGAAATGCACAAGAACGTCAACCAGTACACCAAATCGGGTTCCGCCCCGATCAAGGCCGCAGCCGTTGGTGAAACTACAATCGGCATTACCTTCATGCATGACATGGTGGCCCAGATCAAACAGGGGGCGAACCTGACCGTGGTGTCGCCGTGCGAGGGGACCGGTTACGAAGTGGGTTCCATGAGCATTATCAAAGGTGCGCGTAACCTTGAAAATGCGAAAATCTGGTATGAATTTGCCCTGAACCCGCGCACTCAGTCGATTGCCGAAGACGCACACAGCTATCAGGTGCCGTCCAACAAAGAGTCAAAAATTCCCGATGGCGCACCGCGTCTGAGTGAATTGAAACTGATCGATTATGACTTCGCGAAATACGGGGATGCGGAAACCCGCCGTCATCTTCTGTCGCGTTGGGATGACGAAGTCAAAACCGCGCCGCAATAAGTGCGATCTGCCTTAACGGTTCTGTCCGTCCGGTGTGATCATCGGACGGGCAGAACCAGACTTCCCAATTCGGCGTGCAGGAGAGTTTCGTGAACCGGATGCTTTGGTTCTGGCTGGTGATCGGCTGGATCGGTTTTGCAATTTTACCCTGGTATCAGCAGGAATACGGGTTCTGGACCCTGGAATGGCTGTATGACGGCTATCCGATGTATGGCGATTATTCGCCTGCAATCCTGCAAACGACCCTTCATCAAAAATTCTGGCTTTTGCCGATTGCGGCGTTTCTGCTGGTGCCATTGGCGCTGGTGCGGACCGGGCGTGATCATCCGCATTATGCCCGTATCCTGATTTCATGCGGGCTTGGCGGTTTGATCTATCTGGTGGGGCAGGGCTTTTTTGTCGGCATTTCCGGCTGGGGATTTGGTTGGCTTGAGGCGATGTTTGGTCCGCTTGACGTCCGGCAATACGGGCTTGGCTATGGCGCGATGTTTGTTGCGGCCAGCCTGCTTGTGATGCTTTGCACCGGTCTTGCCGCAGCGGGGGCGATGCGGGGTGATGTGTTTGTTACCTCCGCCATCGGGACGGTTATTGCGCTTGTCGGGTTGTTTGTCTTCTTTCCGGTCGCGCGCATTTTCATCGGATCGTTTGTCGATATTGATGGCAACCTTTCGGGCGTGGCCTTTATCCGCAATTTCCTTGATGACAGCATCTGGGGGCTGGGCTGCCTTGCCGGGGGTGTTTGCGGGGTTGCGTGGAATACGGCGTTTCTGGCGGTTCTGACCGCTGTTTCGACCACGCTGCTTGGGCTTTCATTTGCGCTTGTGGTGACGCGGACCGGGTTCCGGTTCAAAAAGCCGCTGCGGGTTTTGACGGTGTTGCCGATCATTACCCCGCCTTTCGTGATCGGTTTGGCATTGATCCTTCTTTTTGGCAGATCGGGGGCTGTAACGCAGTTCTTTGCTGATCTGCTCGGGGTGGAGGCAGGGCGCTGGCTTTATGGCCTCCCTGGAATCTGGCTGGCACAGACCCTGTCCTTCACCCCGATTTCTTTTCTGGTGCTGATCGGTGTGGTCGAGGGTGTCAGCCCGTCGATGGAAGAGGCATCGCAAACCTTGCGGGCCGGACGTTGGAAAACGTTTGTCAATGTGTCGCTGCCCTTGATGCGCCCCGGTTTGGCCAATGCCTTTCTGCTGGCCTTTATCGAAAGCATGGCCGATTTCGGTAACCCGATGGTTCTGGGTGGCAATTACGAAGTGCTGTCGACCGAGATATTCTTTGCCATTGTCGGCGCACAAAACGATGCCGGGCGGGCTGCCGTCCTTGCGATGATATTGCTGTTCTTCACACTTTCTGCCTTCGCCGCACAGCGGTTCTGGCTCGGCAAAAAATCCTATGCAACGGTATCGGGCAAGGCCGATAACGGTGCCCATGTCGGGCTTAATCCCGGAATGCGTTTGGCGTGCTATTTCACCGCCATTCCGTGGGCGATCTTTACGGTCGTGCTGTATGGCATGATTTTCTATGGCAGCTTTGTCAAACGCTGGGGCTTTGATAACAGCCTGACGCTGGATAATTACGGCGATGCGTTTGGCATTGGCTGGGGCGAGCATGGCATCGTCTGGGCCGGGGCGGCATGGGACAGTTTCTGGACCACGTTGAACATCTCGGCGATTGCGGCACCCCTGACCGCAGCGGTTGGCCTGACGACGGCCTATCTGCTGGTGCGGCAGAACTTCCGGGGCAAAAGTGCCTTTGAATTTGGTACGATGTTAAGCTTTGCCATTCCCGGTACGGTGATCGGTGTCAGTTATATTCTGGCGTTCAACGTGCCGCCATTCGAATTGACCGGAACGGGTGTGATCCTTGTGATCTGCTTTATCTTCCGCAATATGCCGGTGGGGGTGCGCGGCGGGATTGCCGCCATGAGCCAGCTTGACAAAAGCCTTGATGAAGCATCCCTGACCCTTGGTGCCAACAGCTTTACCACGTTCCGGCGTGTGATCCTGCCGCTTCTGCGCCCGGCGATTGTTGCCGCACTGGTTTACAGCTTTGTGCGTGCCATTACCTCGGTCAGTGCGGTGATCTTTCTGGTCAGTGCGGATCACAATATGGCGACATCCTATATCATCGGGCTTGTGGAAAACGGGCGATACGGCGTTGCGATTGCCTATTGCAGTGTTCTGATCCTTGTCATGCTGACCGCGATCCTTGTTGTGAACGGCCTGATCGGGCAACGGCGTCTGCGCCGCGAGGACCGGGTTGAGGCAACATCGGACAAGACATCGACAGGAAATCTGAGAGAGAAGCATTCATGAAACTGAAAACGCGTGCGGGTTCGGTCGTATTCGACAATGTCACCAAGACTTATGGTCACGGGGCAGTTACCGCGATCGACAATGTATCTTTCACCATCAATCCGGGCGAGCTTGTCACCCTTCTGGGGCCGAGCGGCTGTGGCAAGACCACGACGCTTCGGATGATTGCCGGGCTCGAACATGCGACAACGGGCAAAATCCTGATCGGGGGCAAGGATGTCACACAGCTTCCGGCGACGGATCGCGATGTCAGTATGGTGTTTCAGTCCTATGCGCTGTTTCCGCATATGACGGTGGCGGAAAACGTTGCCTATGGGCTGAGTGTCACCGGCGTTGCCAAGGCCGAGGCCAGGGAAAAAGCCGAAGAGGGGCTTAACCTTGTTGGTTTGGGCGGATATGGCAGTCGCCTGCCGTCCGAGCTTTCGGGCGGGCAGCAGCAAAGGGTGGCGGTGGCGCGTGCGCTGGTGCTGGAACCCGAAGTTCTGTTGCTGGACGAGCCGTTATCGAACCTTGATGCCAAGCTTCGCCGTCATGTGCGGACCGAAATCCGCGATTTGCAGCAAAAACTTGGCCTGACGGCGGTTTATGTGACCCATGATCAGGAAGAAGCATTGGCCGTGTCGGACCGGATCATCGTGATGAACCGGGCGGTGATCGCGCAGCAGGGCACGCCACGCGAATTGTATGAACAGCCGCAATCGGAATTTATCGCCGATTTTATCGGTGATGCCAATCTGGTTGACGGGGAAATCATCAGCATCGATGGCAATCACGCCCGCGTCGATATCGGCGGCGCGCACTGCAATCTGCGTCATCGCGGGCAGGCAAAGGGACCGGTCCGGGTGGCGGTGCGACCCGATGCGGTGCAACTGACCGGATTGGCGGCGATTGCGGGTGATGCGCATGTCATTGAAACGTCGCTAAAAGGTCACATTACGCATGCAGCCTATCTTGGTAGTCAGATGCAGTATTCTGTGGCAACCCCGATTGGCGAGCTGTTTGTGATCGATCATCGGATCGATACACCGATCATCGCGGGTGAACAGGTTGCCATCGGCTTTTCCGAACGCGGCATGGCCGTGGTTTCGGGGCAATAACGGATCAATCGCAAAACTGTTTCAGGCAGGGACAAAGTGGAAAAGACATTTTCGGGAATTGATATCGAAGCACGGTTTGAACATGCGCGCGACGTGATCCGCGAAGCGGGCAAACGCGCCATGGAATATTACGAAGGCGACGCCGCCGACCTTGCGATTGAAACCAAAACCAACGCGCTTGATATGGTCAGCATTGCGGACAAAAACGTCGAGGCGATTATCCGCGACCGGATCGGCGATGCCTTTCCCGAGGATGGGTTCCTGGGCGAGGAAATGGGCATCGAGAAGGGCGATAATGACTGCCTTTGGGTAATTGATCCGATTGATGGCACGGCCTGTTTTGTCAATCAGATGCCGACCTGGTGCATTTCGGTTGCCCTTATGATCGGCAAGGAAGCGGTCATCGGCCTGATTTACCATCCGTGCAATGGCGAGCTTTTCAGCGCGGTGATCGGGGATGGCGCACGCGTGAATGGCGAGCCGGTCAAGGCCAGCGATGCCAAACTTGTCAGTGATGGTGTCATGGGGATCGGCATGTCGCATCGTCTGCCAAGCAGTTCGATCGTGCCGGTGATCGGCCAGTTGCTTGACGAGGAAGGCATGTTCATCCGCAACGGGTCGTGTGCGTTGATGATGGCCTATGCCAGTGCCGGGCGTTTGATCGGCTATTACGAGCCGCATATCAATCCGTGGGATTGCATGGCGGGGATTGTCCTGATGCGTGAAGCGGGGGGCTGGTGCAATGATTTTCTTGATCTGCCCAACGTGCTTGAAGAAGGCGGGCCTATATTGGCCGCGGGGCCCAATGTTGCCAAACATCTGGCGGATATGATCGGGCTTTCGTATCGGGGCTGATCACACCTGATGGCACGATATTGAATGCATGCTGACCGGTGCCGGGTTTAGTCCCCGGTGCCGGTCAGTTGCTGTTTGCGTTCTGTGAGCATGCGGTAATCAAGGCGGGAAAGTTCGTGATTGATGGCCTTGATATCGAGCGGCTTGGTGCAGTGCGCATCCATGCCGGCCGCGCGAAATTCTGCCAGATTGTCGCTTGATGTATCTGCGGTCAGGGCCAGAACCGGGATGGTTGCCTTGATCGGGTCGGCAAATTCGCGGATCTGGCGGGTGGCTTCGATCCCGTCCATGACGGGCATATGCACATCCATCAAGACCGCGTCAAAATCATGTTCAAGCAGTTGGTCAAGGGCTTCCTGCCCGTTGGCGGCGGTGACGATTTCATGGCCCTGCTGTTCAAGCAGTTTCTGGGCGAGAATACGGTTGATCTGGATATCCTCGACCAGAAGAAGCTTCCGTCCCATGACGCGCGGTTTGTCCGGATCGGCGAGGCCGAGCTGACGGTCGTCTTCGGCTTCGCTACCACGTTTTGGCGCGTCTGTCAGCGGCAGGTCGAGGTCAAACCAGAAGGTGCTGCCCTTGCCCTCGATGCTTTCGACATCAATCGTGCCGCCCATCGCCAGGATCATTTTCTGACAGATCGCAAGGCCAAGGCCGGTTCCGCCAAAACGGCGGGTTGTTGATGTATCGACCTGTGTGAAGGCTTCGAAGATCGAGCGGACCTTGTCGACCGGGATGCCGATCCCCTCGTCACGGACAGAGATGCGGAACGCCATGCGACCGTTGGTGGTTTCCTGCCGGGTTACGACAACATGGATAGTGCCGGATCTGGTGAATTTGATCGCGTTGGAAACCAAATTGGTCAGGACCTGCTTGATGCGGACCGGATCGCCGATCACCCAGCGCGGCATGTCGGCCGGGATATCAAGATGCAGGCGGTTATCCTGATTGCGTGCCGGGACCATCATCATGGAAACGACTTCTTCGCAAATCGCGTGTATGTCGGTTGGCACTTCTTCAAGGACCAGTTTGCCGGCCTCGATCTTTGAGAGATCAAGAACATCGCCGATCAGGGACAAGACATGACGCCCGGCCCCATTGATGGTCGAAAGATAGCTTCGGATGGTTTCGGACGGTTCGTTTTTGTCAATGGCATCGCGTGCCAACTGGGCGTAGCCGAGGATCGAGGTCATTGGGGACCTGAATTCGTGGCTCATATGGGCGATGAATTCGGATTTTGCGCGGTCGGCCTGTTGCGCCTGATTCATGGCGTTTTCGGCTTCCTGACGGGCGTTATCAAGTTCGCTGGTGCGTTGATAGACCAGATCGACAATCCGTTTTTCGGTGCGGGTCAGGGACCGCAGATAGACCATCAGAAGGATGCTGATGGTGGCACCAAATACAAAGATCGCCCATGGCTGCCAGTATAAAAGCCCGTTCAGGCGGGCTTCGGGCCCGTGCAGGACAATCGTCCAGTCGCGGAAGCCAAAGGTAAAGGTCGAGACCTTGGGGTTATAGCCGGAGGTGATTTCCTTGACGATATGCGTGATCGCATATTCCGGGCGTCGATTGGAATAGATCAGTTGATGGCCTTCGGGGGCATCCATATCCGCCAGATGGATTTCAAAATCCGATGGCAGGCGGGCAATGCGGGCGGCACGCGTGATCATATTGGTCAAACGCAGCACGCCAACCGCAAGACCAAGCGGTGCCTTGCCGGGATTGCGCCGGTTCGGGACATTTAAAAAGGCCAGTGCCGTGATTTCGGCGGTGGCGGACTGCCGCATCCGTATCGGTTCGGTCAGGGTAATGTTTCCGGTACGGATGGCGGTTTGCAGGGCCTGGTTGCGGATTTCATCGCTTGCCAGATCGAACCCGACGACATTTTCATTGCCGGACTGCGGAAAAACGTAAAAAACCGGGAAATATTCATCGCGTTCCGGGGAGCGTCGCATGTCGCCATCGATCAGATTGCGAATTTCAAAATTTTCAACACCCCGGAGGGAGGCATTTTCCTCGATCAGACCGCGCGCGCGGCGTTCGATATAGGGGACCCATTCCAGTGCTGCGACACCCGGTCTGCGTTCGACCCACGGGCCGATCATGGCGTTGAAGGTATGAAACGACACATCGCCATGGACATCAAACAGGGTGCGCACGGCAATCAGGCTGTCGGTGGCGCGGCCCAGTTCTTCGCGAAGGGATGCTTCGAAGGCGCGGCGGTACTGTTCCGTCTGGACGTCAACGGCGTGATCGATCTGACCGAATGTGTACCATGCCGCCAGCCCCGATATCGAAAAACCGGTCAGGCCGACAATCAGGGCCAGGTTGCGACGCAGACGGTGGATGTCGCTTGAAATCCGGCCATCGCGGGTGCGCATGGTGATGACATTGATTTTTTCGATGCCCGCACCGAGCAACAATGTCCCGACCGAAACCGCAATCACATAGCTGTAAAGATTTTCAAGGCCGATATTCATGTTGGAGGTGTGGATAAAGGTGCTTTCGCCCAAGGCGGCAAAAACAACGATATCAACGACGATAAAGGCATTGACCAATGCCGCGCCCAGCAACCCGAACCGCACCGCCCCCCACAGAACAAAGGGCAGGGAGACAAAGATGAACAGATATTCCGGTTTGGCAATCAGCGGGGTTGTCTGGACGACCGAGGACACGATGATGGTGGCGACACAGACAAAGGCCAGTTCGCCGTAATATGCAAAGCCGTGTGATCGCCATTTCTGATGGATCAGGCGCAAAACCAGCGGCCCGATCACCATTACACCGACCAGATCACCAAGCCACCAGCCCCGCCAGATGGTGGCGAACTGATCAAAATTGCCAATTGCCGTCAGGCTGAGGCTTGTCGTACCGCAAAGTGCTGCAAGTGCCGGGCCACCAAGCCCGCCGATCATGATCAGGCTGAAAATCCCGCGCGCGGTCAAAAGCGGGGAGCGGCCAGATATCCGGGCGATCAGTATCGCGGAAAGCGTCGCGGCCAGGGTGTTGCCGATTGCAATCAGAATGGCGGTTTCAACCGGTGCCGCCGTCGTCAGGTTCACCAGAAGCGCACCTGCAAACACGGCGGGAAAATAACGCCATCCCCATGCAATCAAAGACCCCAAGGCAATCCCGGAAGGCGCCCAGATCAGGGTGACGCTGCTGCCATAGAAGGGGAATTGCAACCCGGCATAGCCAAAAACGAAATAGGTTAGCGCAGTCGCCACAAAGCGGATGATGTGCACAGGGGCCAAACGCAAATTCGTTCCTTCCCGGGGTTGGGCGCTTCTGATCAGATGGGAAGCCGGGCGCAAAAATGAAGACCCCGATCCCAATGTTTCGGGACGATTATCACGCAAAATTCTTAACGCACTATCCCCATTTGAGGAGAATGCAAAAAGGTGATGGTTGTTCTATTGGCTGACCCAAAGGACGCGCGCGATCCAGTCAATGTCGCGGGCTTCGACATAGCGGTCCTCATAGGCCGGGTTCAGCGATTTCAGTTCCACCCCCATCGCCCCGCGGCGCACCAGTTCCTTGGCCATGACTTCGCCCGATGTGGTTTTGACAACCACGCGGTCCTGCGGGCGGATGTTTGATGCCGGGGAGACGACAATCAGATCGCCATCGCGAAAGACCGGGGCCATGGAATCCCCCGAAATCCGAAGCCCGTAGGCGGTCGGATCATGCAGGGCGGGAAAGGTGATGTCTTCCCACGCGCCGCCAACCGGATAACCGGCATCATCAAAAAAGCCGCGATTCCCGGCCTGGGCAAAGCCGATGACCGGCACGCGCCCGGCCCCGTTGCCATCGACAAGCTGGGCGAATTCCTGAAAGGTGACATTGGCCACCGAGAGCACCTTTGAAATGCTTTCGGTCGAGGGCCAGCGGGGTTTGCCCTGATTTGTCGTGCGTTTGGACCGGTTGAAAGTGGTGGGGTCAAGCTGCGCCAGACGGGCCAGCCCGGAGGGGGTCAGCCCGTTATCTTCGGCGATCTTGTCGAGTGCGCCCCATATCTGTTCTTGCCGGATCATGCGGTATCCTAGCAGGATGACGGGGCGGCCGAAAAGGAACAAATTCCTTGCATATCCGAAAGTTGAACCGATATCGCCATATGATTGAAAAGGTTATCAACCCCGGCAATGCATGCCGGGGTTTTGGGGGCAGGCGGTGGCGTCATGCACCGGCTTCATGCACCGGGACGTCTTTTGATGCTTTCAGCAGATCGATGCTATGAAGGCAGTCGGCTTTGGCTTTGTAGCCCTCGCTGCTCATGGAGATTTTAAGGCCGTTGCGCGCGATATAGGTCCAGCGCCATTCGCCTTTCTTGTCCTTGTAAAGCTCGTAACGCGGGGCGGGTGCATTTGCCATGGGAGACTCCTGACTGTCAGTGGATCGGCATGCAGTGGATTGCATCGACCGGTGATGGAAAATTGCCCGATGGGGCGTCCATGAAGACAGTTCAGAAGCGGTTTTGTGATGAAAGGGGCCGGGCGGTGATTAGCGCAGAAGTGCAATCCCGTCATCGTGGCCGGCCAGCAGGATCACATCCTTTTTCGACGGGGCCTTGCATTTCGTGGCCGGGCGGAGTGCGAGCAGGGAGGTCGCAATTTTCTGCGCGCCGGGGGAGAGGAAAAACGCATCATCCGGCCCCAGTTCGCGGGAGCAGAAAAGGGCGGCATCACGTGGTTTTTTGGCGGCAATGAAAAGCTTTTCAAACGCATCGACAAAATCGGTCGATGTTCCCATTGCTTCCTGTTGCGTCATTTTGATGCTGGCCCAGCTCATGGGAGTCTCTCGTCTGGTTGTGGATATTTCACAGGCCATTATTCATCCGCTGGCCCGCAAGTCGAGGATTTTTGCGGTCGTTCGAATAATAGGAAATTAATCCTTTACAATGAGAACAAAAAGGGATTATAGCTTGTGGATCAACACCGGAAGTGCATCCGGAAATAGCTTTGATGCGGTCAGAATGGCGGAAAGCGGCATATAAGCCGGGTTTTGCACGTATCACGTTGGCCATCTTTACATATCCGGCAGGCAATTGGCTTTGGGCTTCTTTGAGGCGCGAAAGGGGATAATTGCGCGCGTTTTCGGAGGTGTTGATGCGAGACAGGCAGTTCAGCAGGAGGGCGAAATGAGTGAACAGAGACTTTTTCCCAAGCCGATCGCGGACCGCGTGACGACCCCGTTTTCCAGCGCAATGCAGGCGTGGTTCTGGTTTGTGCGGTGCCAGGCGTCACGGATCGAAGGGGCACGTGTGGTGGCGGATGCCAGTGACGTTGTGCGCCCGTGCGACCCGGATGATATTTATAACGCGGTCATGCGGCTCCGGCGTGAAAATGTGCTGGGTGACCGGCATTTGCAGGTGATCGAATATTACGGGCTGGTGGAACGCACACCCGATCCGCGTGATGGCCGTGAAAAGCCGAAATATGATCTTTGGTGTGATGCGATGGCGGCCTTGCAGGATGCGTTGATTGCGCGCGATATCGTCCTGCCAGGGGCCGAGGATGCCTTTCACCATCCCGAAAGGATGATTAAAATGACGGGAGAATTGCCGCCATGCAGACTTTGACCCGAGAGGCAATCCGGCCCGATATCCAAGCGGGTGCTCAGGCGGATTCTGTGCCGAAACAGCCGGTAAATTCGCCAACTGAACCGGTGATGCGCGATGTGCTTGTCGTGTTTGCCGATGCGCCCGAAAAGCGGCTTTTGCGGTGGTTGAAACCCGGTTTCCGGCATTGTTTCGTGCTGATGTCGGGCGGACGTGCCGGGGAGTGGATCTGCCTTGATCCGCAAAGCCACCGGGTGGCGTGCGATGTCTGGCAATATTCGGTTCTGTTCGATCCCGAAGCCCATTACCGGGCGCGCGGATTTGACTGCATCTGGGTCAGTTATCCGGCGGAAGTCCCCCGGCGGGTGCGGTTGGGTGCGTTTACCTGTGTCGAGTTCGTCAAACGGTTGCTGGGCATTTCCGGGTTCTGGATCGTGACGCCGCATCAACTTTTTTGTGCGATAAAACGTGCGGAAACAAAGGAGATGCTGCAAGCGGAGAAATGGCCGCTATATGGCTGAGACTGTGCCGCCTGAGCCTTTGAAAAACCAGCATTTTTCGAGGTTCAGGCGGGGATGTCTTCGCGGTCAAGATGCCTGCGAAGCGCATCAATAACCACGTTGTTAAGGTTCATGTGATGGCGCAGGGCAAACAGCATTGCCCGACGATGAAGTTCGGGACCGGGCCGCACATTAAAACTGCCCTTTAACGGGGTGTCAGGGGCACGGTTTTCTGACTGGCAAAGTTCAAGATAGTCTTCCACGGCTTCGTGAAAGGCGTCCTTGAGGCTTTTGGCATCCGTTCCCTCATAGGTGACAAGGTCGCGAATGAATTCGAGCTTCCCGTGGAATACTTCATCCTCGTCGCTGAATTCCACCGATCCAAGATAGCCTTTGTATTCGAGCATGTTGGTCATATCAGTTTCTCTTCGGTCAACAATCGCAACACTTCGTTGATGACATAAAGCTTCACGATGTTGCCTGGATGTGGTTTGTGCAGGCTGATCGTGGGTGCCGTTGCATGGGTGAATTTGCGCCGTGAACCGCCGGTTTTTCCGCTATTGTTTTCGGTATAACCCAAGGCCGTCAGAAGGCGGACCAGTTCATCCCAGCTAAAATCTTTTGGTCTGCTTTTAAGCCGTTCAATCAGTTTGTCTTTCCTGCCCATGGCAATTTGCGACGCCCTGATTTGTTGCGGATGAAATGGAATATAACAAATGCCGGGATTTTATGCAACTAAAACTAGTTGCATCTTGATGTTGGCGAGATTCAGGACGTTTTTGGTGAAATTAAACATGCAAAAACAAATGTTTATGAAGAAAATAGCATTTTTCTGAAAAATGTTCTTGATTTGTTCTTTTTCTTGTGCCATAAGGGAGAAGTCAACACCACAATTGCGCCCGCATCGCTTTATCGCGTTGCGGGCGTTTTTGTTTCCAAGCCCGTTTAAGGGCGTTTGTTTTTTTTAGCCCCGGTTTGGGGCTGTTTGTTTTTTGGGCCCCGGTTTGGGGTGTTTTGTTTTGCCCCGTTCGGGGCGGGGGCAGAAGGAGGTAAAGGGGCATCATGGGCAGTCTGTTTTCGACACCAAAACCATCCGCGCCACCACCAATTGCCACCAGTCCGTCCGCAAACGCGGCGTCCGTCGATGACGGGGAAAGTGCGGCAGAAGCGGCACGACGGGCGCGGTCCGAGGCGCTGGAGCGGCGACGCTATGGCCGGGCCGGTCTGATCGGTACGGGGTTTCGTGGCCTGTTGTCAGACCGGATCGACCGTGCGGCGGGTGGCAAAAATCTTTTGGGGGATTAGGCGATGACAGAACGGCAGAACCGCAAAGCGCGCCCGGTCCGTCCGGCCCGGAAGGTGGGGGCGGCGGCGAAGCGTGCGACGTCTGATCGGGGGCTTCCCGATGGAGCGCAGCGTGCTGCCGGTCGGAATGCGACCGGGCCGGGTGATGCCAATCCGGGGGATGCCAGGCCGGGTGATGCCAGGCCGTCGGGAGCAGACCAGACGGCGGCGACATTTGGCCGGATGGCGAAGGAGCCGGTCGGCCGTCTTGGAGCAGGTGCTGGTGCTGGTGCGGGGACAGGCAGCAATGCCGGGACCGGAACCAAAGCCGGCGGGATTGCGATTGCCGATTTGCGGGCCCGGTTCCGGGCGGCGGTCGGGCAGAAGCAGGGCTGGGTCCGGCATTGGCAGGAATGTTACGAATTTGCCCTGCCGCAACGCAATGGGGCGAGCGAGCAACCGGGGGCATCCGGCGGGGTATCTGGTGGGGAGAAGAAATTTGATCGGGTGTTTGATGCCACGGCCCCCGATGCGGTCGAGCAGCTTGCGGCAAGCCTGATGGCGGAAATCACCCCGCCGAGTGGTGGCTGGTTCGCGTTTGAGCCGGGCGGCAATGTGGCGGATGCGGATCGGGACATTCTGACCGCGCGGCTGGCGCGCGCCGCAAGTATTTTGCAGGGGCATTTTGACCGGTCCAATTTCGCGGTCGAGATGCATCAGGCGTTTCTCGATCTGGTGACGGCGGGGACGGCGTGCCTTCGACTTGAAGCGGATGATTTCCTAAGCCCGTCGGCGTTCCGGTTTGGCGCGGTGCCGCTGCGTGAACTGGCGTTCGAGGAACGCAGTGACGGCAGAATGGATGCGGTGTTTCGCAAGCTGTCGCTGACCCGTGACGAGATTGCAAGGCAATGGCCAGAGGCGCGGTTGCCCGATAGGGATCGGGATGAGGGGCAGAGCCCGAGACGATACGCGGTGGTCGAGGCGGTTCTGCCCGATCCGGGGGCGTTTGGCGGTTATCAGCTTTGCGTGTTTTTTGAGGATGGCGGGCAGGTATCGGGTGGTCTGGCCGGCGAAGATGGGGTGATCCATCGGGACCGGTTTGAGGTGTCGCCCTATATCGCGTTTCGCTGGATGAAGGCACCGGGCGAGGTTTATGGCAGGTCGCCGGTGATGAAGGCGCTGCCCGATATCAAGACGGCGAACAAGGTGGTCGAGCTGGTGCTTAAAAACGCATCCATCGCGGTGACCGGCATCTGGCAGGCCGATGATGACGGGGTTTTGAACCCGGCGGCGATCCGGCTGGTGCCCGGCAGCATCATCCCGAAGGCGGTCGGGTCGGCGGGGTTAACGCCGCTTGATGCGCCGGGGCGGTTTGATGTTTCCGATCTGGTGCTGTCGGATTTGCGTGATCGCATCCGGCGGTGCCTGTTGGCCGACCGGCTGGGGCAAAGTGACCAGCCGGGCATGACCGCGACCGAGGTTCTCGAACGCGCATCGGAAAATGCCCGGTTGCTGGGGGCGACTTATGGCAGGTTGCAGGCGGAACTGCTTTATCCGCTTATTCGCCGGGCGATCCATATTCTGGTGCGGCGTGGCGAGTTGCCCGATATGCCGCTTGATGGCGATGTCGTGCAGTTGCGCCATAGCGCGCCATTGGCCCAGTTGCCCAAACGCGTACAGGCCGGGCAGGCGATGGATTGGCTGTCACGCATCGCGACGCTGGGGCCGGAGGCGCTGGGCGAGGTCGACATGCCGCACATGGTCCGCTGGCTTGCCGATCAGTTTGGCGTGCCGGACCATTTGTTAAGGCCGGTTTTGCCGGTTGAGCCAATGGTTGAGATGGCGATGATGGAGGACGCGGTATGAGTGGCTGGGACTGGTTTGAGGAGGTGGCAGCCGCCGACGAAACGGATGAAGCAGATCGGGTGCATTGGCAGCAATGCTTTGGCACGCACGCGGGGCAGAAGGTTCTGGCGGAGCTTGAACGCAGCATCATCAAAACCGCGCTTGGCCCGCAAAGCCCGGATCGGGCGATCTGGATGCGGGAAGGGCAGCGGGCGCTGGTTTTGCAGATGGCGCGGCTTGCAAGGGGCAGCGTAGAGCGGGGCGCGGCGGATAAAGGGTGAGGTTGCCCTTTCTGTTGGTAGCTCTGCGGCGGCTGTGCCGGAGAAGGTGGGGCGCTTGATGCCAGTTTGGTGCATGCGGCACGATGGACTCCCGCCTGCGCGGGAGTGACGGAGAGGGTGGAGAGGCGGGAGCGGTTGAGGCGTGACCTTTGCCTCCCCCGTCATGCCCGCGAATGTGGGCATCCAGACTTTTGTGCCGCGTGTACTGGTAATCAGGAAAAACGCAATTTTATGAACAGGAACCGGGCAGCAGAGAGGCTGCGCGGAGAGGGGAGAGTGTATCATGACCATTGATCAGAACCCGGCGCGGCCAGAAGCCGGGCAGGGGGCGGAGGATAATCTGTTGCGTCCGGCCGATGTGGCGGGCGGCGTGACGGAGGTGTTGGAAGATGTGGAAAGTGGCGCGGAAGATGAGGTTTCCGATGCTGGTGTCTTGCCGGAAGGTGAGGTTGAGGCCGGTGAAGCCATCGCGGTCATTGACCCGGCCAGCATTCCCGAAACGCCGGACGGATACGAGATTGCGGTTGATGACGTGCTGGGCGCGGTTGATCCGGCGTTGAATGCGCGCTTGCATGAAGCGGGATTTACCGGCGCACAGGCGCAGCTTGTTTATGATCTGGCGGCCGAGGTGATCGGGCCGTTAATTGGCGAGGTCGAGGTGGCAGGCAAACGTGCCACGGATCGCGCGGCATTGGCGGCGGAATTTGGCGGGGCGGAAAACTGGAAACGGTTGGCACCGCGGATTGAGAAATGGGGGCGCGAGAACCTGCCCGACGCGGCGTTTGAGGTTCTGTGCCAAACGGCAGATGGGGTGCGCAGCATTCATCGGTTGATGAGTGGCGGGGGAGAGCCGGGATTGAGTACCGGTTTGTCAAGTGATGCGACAGGTGATTTACGTGCTGATATCCGGGCGAAAATGAATGATCCGCGATACTGGCGCGACCGTGATCCGGGGATTGTCGCCGAGGTGCAGGCAGGTTTTGACCGCCTGCATGGCATTTCCTAGTTCACCTGATAGCGGCCATCGGTTTTGTGGACTTCGGGGGGAATGCGGGTGCGCTCGAACGCGGCATACACGTCATAAAGCCCCGGTGCCGGGACGCTGGCAAACGCGTCTTCGGTGAGGGTCACGGCATCATCCATGTTCTGGCGTTTTTCAAAGACGTGGACGGGCACCTGTGCCTGCCCGGCGCGAAGGGCCGTATCGATCAGCATATAGACCGGTTCGATATCGCTGTTTTCAAGGGCAATACCGCCCGTGCCCTCGCAATTGCCGCGAAGGGCGGGGCGGGCGGTTTCGGCCTGTTCTGCCATTTCTTCGGGGCTGCCTGATGTGAGCGGGGTCAGGGCGATTTCGAGGTGATGGGGGCTGCTCGGCGCAAGGTCGTCACGCGTGACATGGTAAACGCCAAGTTCGGCGGCATTGCCGACGGTGGCGGTAGCGGCATCGGTTGTGCTGCTGTTCGCGTCGCTGGCGCGCGTGATGGCATCGGCGTCGCAGAAATTATAGCGGGTAAACATGCGGTAACGGTTGTTTGCCTTGAGCCAGATTTCGACATCGCGATCCGCATTGAAGACGCGCACGAAAACCGGTGCGCCAATCGCAAGATCGGCGTTGGACAGTTCGGCTTCGAGATCGGGCAGAACCCGGTCGCGGATATTTTCCGCGCCAAACCCGGCAAGGGACGAAACCCGGCTGGTGAAATCGTTGAAATAGCCGGGAACGGGGGTATAGGGCAGCAGGGTATAACCCGCTGCCCCAATCCCGATCAGGGCGATGGTGGCAAACAGTTTTGCGCGCAACGCAAACTCCAGATCATCAATTTTGCAACAGGTCCGGCCAAACCGGACAGATGTTCGATCCCCCGTGGCGATGGGGGTTCGAGCCAAAACACAAGACCACTCAACCATGACCGCAAGATGACCGGTTCGGGGTGCAAATAAGGCGGAATTGCCTGATTTGCTGCCGTTTCGGGATGCTGCATCGCGCGTTGCGGTCTTAAAATTGTTTATGGGCAGAAGGATATAAACCGATGAGTGTCACGATTGATAAAAGCTTTGTGGATCATTTCCAGGCCGATGTGCATCAGGCCTATCAGCGGATGGGATCAAAGCTTCGTAATACGGTGCGGGTCAAAAACAGCGTGAAGGGGGCCAGCACGGTTTTCCAGAAAGTCGGCAAGGGCACGGCCACCACCAAGGCACGGCACGGCAAGGTGCCGGTGATGAATGCCGAACATGAGGCGGTGCGCTGTGACCTTCGCGATTATTATGCCGGTGACTGGGTCGATGCGCTTGATGAGCTCAAGACCAATCACGATGAAAAGATGGTTCTGGCCAATGCCGGGGCCTATGCGCTGGGTCGCAAGACCGATGAGCTGATCATCAATGCGCTGGCAAGCGGCGAGGAGCTTATTGATCACAATGATACGGGCTTGACCCTTGGCAAGGTGATGGCAGCGTTTGAGGGCATGGGCAACCGCGATGTGCCCGATGACGGGCAGCGTTATGCGATTGTCGGCTGGAAACAGTGGTCGCAGCTTTTGCAGATCAACGAATTTTCCAATGCCGATTATGTCGGCGATGACGATCTTCCGTGGAAGGGAACGCAGGCCAAGCGGTGGCTTGGCACGCTGTGGATGCCGCATTCGGGGCTTCCGGTGGCGGACGGCATCCGGTCGTGCTTCTGGTATCACAGAACGGCGATTGGCCATGCGATCGGGGCCGATGTGCAGTCCGACATTACCTGGCACGGCGATCATGCGGCGCATTTCGTCAACAATTCCATGAGCCAGGGTGCGGTGCTTGTTGATGATGCCGGGGTGAGCTGCATCCGGGCCAAGGAATAAGCCGCAACAGCGCGTGGCTTTTGAAGATTTTTCATACAGATAACGGAGACCAAAATGGCAGAAGGTTTTAAAGCCAGAAACCTCAGTGTTCTGGCCTATGCCAACGGCTTTACGCTTTGGCATTACATCACCCCGGATTTCGCCGCCGATGTTGATACGGCGGGCTATTTTGCCGATGCCCGCGACATGCTGCGGGTTGGTGACATCATCATCGCCAATACCAACCGCGATGCCACCATGTCCGGCGGGCTGTTCGTCGTGGCAAGTTCGGGGGCTTTGGGCGTTGATGTCCGAGATATGACGGCGATTGGCAGTTCGAATACGGATTGATCTGGCCGCCGTCCGGCTTTACCGATTTTACTGACAGATTTTTGCGTTTTTCCCTCGACCCGTTTCTGCCCCGGCAGGAGCGGTTTTTTTATGTTCAACAAAGGAGAATGCCAATGCAGGGTTCCAAACCGGTCGAATGCGAAGTGCTTAACGTTATCCAGGCGGCGGGTATCTGGCCGGATTGCGATGACAAGACGCAGCTTTTGCAGGCGATCAATACGCTGATTTCGGGTGGCGGCAATGGTGGTGGCGGTGGTGCGACACCGCTTGGCACGGTGCTGCCCTTTGCCGGTGCGACGGCACCGGATGGTTTCATGCTGTGCGATGGTGCCGAACTTCTCGCGAGTGAACATGCCGATCTGTTTGCCGTGATCGGCACGGTTTATGGCGAAGGCGAAGCACCGGGCAGCTTCAAGCTCCCGGATTTGCGTGGCCGTGCGGCGATTGGTGCCGGTCAGGGTGTTGATCTGAGTGATCGGGTTCTGGGGGCGATGGCGGGGGCTGAAACCCACCAGCTTACTGTTGATGAGATGCCCGAACACGATGGTCATATTGATGGTGGTATTGGTCAGGCTGGTAATAATGCCGGGGTTTCCTCCAGTTCCTCAGGATCAATCCGCGGGGGCGGCCAGCCGCACAACAACATGCAGCCTTTCGTGGTGCTGAACTACATCATCAAGGTCTGATTTTACGGCGTTAACTTTTTCCCTCGACCCGGCAGCATTCCGCTGCCGGGTTTTCTTTTGACTGAAACGGAGAATATCCATGCAGTGTAATACACCGGTTGCCAGCGAAGTTCTGAACGTTGTTCTGGCGGCCAATATCGCGCCGGATCGGCAGGATGACACCCAGCTTTTGCAGGCGATCAATACCCTGATTGCCAATGGTGGTTCGGGTGGCAATGGCGGCAATGGCGGCGGTTCTGGTGCCGAAATCGGCTCTGTCACGGCCTTTGCCATGCCGACCCCGCCGGAGGGCTGGCTGGTCTGTGATGGTTCGGCGGTTTCGCGGACCGACTATGCCGATCTTTATGCCGCGATTGGTACCGTCTGGGGCCATGGGGATCAGATTGCCACCTTTAACCTGCCGGATCTTCGCGGCGAGTTTGTTCGTGGTTTTGATGCCGGGCGTGGTGTGGATGCGGATGTGGATCGAGTATTTGCTAGTTCTCAGCAGTTTGCAATTGAGAATATCACGGGGCGTTTCGGAGGCAGCGCATTGCGAGGCGGAAACGATATTTTCGAAGGCGCGTTTCGCAGTAATATTGAGGAGCTGCTCTCTCAAGCTCCTGGCGCTTCTGCATTTGAGCCGTATGGTGCGGATTTTGACGCTTCGCGTGTCGTTCGTACTGCAGCCGAAACCCGCCCGCGCAACGTCGCGATGACCTATGCGATCAAGGCGTTTTATCCGGTTGCCTGATCAGGTTTCGCCTTTCGAATAACGCACTTTTCTATTGCCCCGGCAGCGCAGGTTGCCGGGGTTTTGTTTTTTGAAATGACAGGAGAATGTCTATGTTGGGTTCAACCCCGGTGGATTGCGAAGTCCTTCACGTTATTCAGGCAGCAGGCATTACGCCTAATTGCGATGACAAAACCCAGCTTCTTCAGGCGCTGGATGCCCGCTATCTGGGGCAGAATGGTGGTGCATCCGGTGGCACCGAGATCGGTGTGATCGCAGCTCTTGCCATGCCGACCCCGCCGGAAGGCTGGCTGGTTTGTGACGGTTCGGCGGTTTCGCGGACCGATTATGCCGATCTTTATGCCGTGATTGGCACGGTTTGGGGGGATGGGGACCAGATTGCCACCTTTAACCTGCCGGACCTTCGCGGTGAATTCATTCGCGGTTTTGATGCCGGTCGGGGTGTGGATGATGGGCGTGGGTTTGCGTCTGGTCAGCTTGATCAGATGCAGCGCATTACGGCTCGTGCGTTAGGCTACGGCACTGACGGCGGTATGTTTGCACCGTTTGCGTCATTTGATGGGGCGTTCAGTGAGGCCGAGGCTAATAACAATGGTAGAGCTGCCGTGGGCACCCATAGTGGTTTGGTGTCCGGGTTGGCATTTGACAGTGCTGGCTCGCCAAATGCCCGAGTTGGCGCCGAAACCCGTCCACGCAACGTCGCGATGACCTATGCGATCAAGGCGTTTTATCCGGTGGCGGCTTCGAGCTAGGGCCTGATTGAGTGATGGGCGGGGTCCGGGGTTCCGGGCCCTGCTTTTACCTGCGGCACGAAGGACTGGATTCCCGCCTGCGCGGGAATGACGGCAGGGAAAAGCTCCTTTCACCGTCACTCCCGCGAAAGCGGGAGTCCATCGTGTCGCATCCTTAAAACCGGCCATGAGCCTGCCGTCCGATGGTTTTACTGCGCCCCTTTTTCCGCCAGATATTTGGTGACCTGAGCGGATGCTCGGGCGCGTTGTTCGTAGGTGACGGAGGGGGCGGCGACTTCGATCCAGGTTTTGGCTTCGACATGATCGCGCGCGGCGGCGATGGACAGATAATACCAGGCAAGTTCGAGGTCTTCGGTGGTGTATTCGCCGTAATAATGCATCCGGCCCATGGCGGCAAAACCGTTGGTATCGTCAAGTTCGACGGCCTTCTGATACCAGACAATTGCGCCTGCCGGGTCTTCGGGGCCGCCGATGCCGTATTCAAGGAAATGGCCGTAATAGTAAGGGGCATCGGGATCGCCGTTTTCAGCGGCAAGCTTCATCCACTTCCGGGCCAGCACCGGATCGGGTTCGATGCCCTCGGCACCGGACTGGTAGATGGCGGAAAGGTTGTATTGGGCGTAGGCGTCGCCGTCGGAGGCGGCCTTTTCATACCATTCGCGTGCGCGGGGAAGGCTGACATCGACCCCGATGCCGTGCAGATAGCAATCGGCCAGATTGACCATGGCAGACACATCGCCCAGATCGGCGGCGCGCCGATAGTGATAGGCGGCTTCGGTGGCGTCGGGTGCGACGCCTGACCCGTTGAGATACATGACGCCAATCAGGTTGATCGCCCCGGCATGGTTATGATCCGCCGCCTTGCGGGCCAGTTCCATCGCGCGGGGGAAATCCTGCGGCATGCCATCGCCATAATAGGCGGCCAGCGCATCGGCAAAGAGCGGTTCGGTATCGGTTGCCGGGGCGGTCGCCGTCGGTTCGGGGGCGGGTTTGGGTACCGGTTCGGGTGCGGGAGCTGGTTCGATCTCGACGAGCCGGAAGGATGTAAAGCGTTCGGTTATCTTGCCGTTGGCATCCATGGTCCGGTTGGTGAAGGGGCAGGGTTCTGATGCCGGGTAGGTCGTAATCCCGCTGTCACCTGCCATCGCCTCTATCGCCGGGGCGTATCCCTGTTTGGCAGCACAATTGTACCAGCCTTCGGCTTCTTCGAAGGCATCAAAGAAGAGGAATTGTCCTTCGAGATATTTGGCCAGAGCAAACTGGGCGGCGGGATCGCCATTCATGGCGGCGTCGCGCAGGGCGTCTTCATCGAAAGTCCCGGAGATCGGATCAGCGGGCTTCGGATCGTCGGCGGTGTAACCGGCCCCGGTGTAATAGCATTCGCCGGTTTCGCTGATATCGAAATTGGCGTTGATGTTTTGCAGCTGATCAATGGCGGGCTGGTCACCCTGCAGGGCAGCGCATTCAAGCAGGCGGGTGATGGTGAAATGTTCATCATCGTCAATGTCGCCGTCCTCGGCATACTCGTAGGACAGCAAGACCGCCAGCAGGCGCTGGGCCTCGGCATTGCCTGCGTAGGACTTGCGCCAGTAATTATCGATCAGGATGTCGTCATCGATACTTTGGGCCGATGTGACGGCAGATGTGCCGATGATTCCGATCAGGAAAAGCGATGCGAAAAGCTGGGACCGCGACATTGATGCTCCATTCCTGCGGGCCGGTCGAGGCGGCCACGGATTACCCGACGCTGTCACGGTCGGTTGAGACGGATTTTGACAATATTTCAACGATATCGGCAACCGGGAATTGAAGGGAAAGCGATATGGCACTGAGCGACATCGCACTTTGTGCGCGTGCATTGGTGATGATCGGGGCGGCACCGATTGTTTCGTTTGAGGATGACACCGCCGAGGCGGAGGTGGCGGGAATGCTTTATCCGGCCATTCGGGACGGGATGCTGGCGGCGTATCCGTGGCGGTTTGCCGCGCGTGGGGCGTGGCTGGCGCGGAGGGAGAGTGAGGAAGTTTTGGGCGCTGGCGAGGGCATGTTTGTCCTGCCCGGTGATTTTATCCGGTTGCTGTCGCTTGAGACGGATGGCGGGGCGGTGCCGGAGTTTGAGCTGGTGCAGGGGGCGGTGAGGTGCGGGGCGGATCGGGCGTATTTACGCTATGTCGGGCGGATGGCCGACGGGGCGTTTCCGGCGTTTTTCGATCTGGCGCTGATCACGCGCCTGGCGGCGGAATTTTGTGTGCCGCTGACCGAAAGTACGTCGCGGGCGGAATATCTGTTTAAACGTGCCGAAGACCAGTTTCGCAGCGCCCGGCTGGCCGATGCGCAGCAATCGACCCCGCGCGCGATTGGCGATTTTACCCTGATCGCGGCGCGGGGATAGGGATTTTGGGGCGAGTGGTGAAGGGGACGGGATATGGCGCGCAGGGTACTGGAAAAGACGACATTTTCGACCGGTGAACTGGCCCCGGAATTGTGGGGGCGCTCAGACCTTAATGCCTATGGCAATGGGGCGGCGCGTTTGCGCAATGTGTTTATTGAACCGAGCGGCGGGGTGCGCAGGCGGCCCGGTATTGCGTTGATTGATGCGGTGTCCGGCCCGGTGCGGTTGATCGCGTTCGAGTTCAATACCGAGCAGACCTATCTGCTGGTGTTTGGGGATTATCAGGGCACGGTTTATCGCGCTGGGGTGGCGATTGTCGGGTTTGAGACACCGTTTGGGGTGATGCACCATGCGCTTCTGAACTGGACGCAAAGTGCCGATACGCTGCTTGTCACCCACCCGGAGGTCGAGCCGATGCGATTGACGCGCAAGGCCTCGGGTGCTGATGTTAGTGACGGAGTTGGTGTTTGGGAAATGACCAATTGGGCGTGGCGGGAAACGGCGGTGAAGCGGTTTCAGCCATACTATAAATTCGGCGATCCGGCGGTTTCGATCACGCCATCGGGCACGAGTGGCACGGTAAGCATTACGGCCAGTTCGGCCCTTTTTGAGGCCGGGCATGTCGGGACGCGCTGGCGCATTCAGGGGATTGAGGGGGAGATTGCCGGGGTTTCGAGTGCGACACTGGCAACGATTGCGTTGCAAGAGGCCCTGCCCGATGCCAGCACGACACAGGATTTTGAGGAACAGGTGTTTTCGCCGGTTCGTGGTTGGCCACGCAGCGTGACGTTTCATCAGGACCGGATGGTGATTGGTGGATCGCGCGATTTGCCCAACCGGTTGTGGATGTCGAAATCGGGGGATCTGTTCAATTTTGATCTGGGCGAGGGGCTGGATGACGCGGCGATTGAATTTGCCCTGCTGGCCGATCAGGTCAATGCGATTACCGGCATTTTTGCCGGTCGGCATTTGCAGGTTTTCACCAGCGGATCGGAATGGATGGTGACGGGGGACCCGTTGACCCCGGCCAATATTCAGGTGACGCGCCAGACCCGGATCGGCAGCCGGGCGGATCGGACGGTGCCGTTGGTCAATGTCGATGGCGCAACGATCTTTGCCGCGCGAAGCGGCCGGGAATTGCGTGAATTCCTGTTTACCGATGTCGAGCAGGCTTATGGGGCGGCGGATTTGGCATTGTTGTCGCGCCATCTGGTGCAGGGCCCGGTTGATCAGGCGTTTGATGCCGATCATCGGCTTTTGCATGTGGTGATGGGCGATGGCAGCCTTGGCACCCTGACGCTTTATCGCAGCGAGGCGATCACCGCCTGGTCGGCGCAAAGAGTTGAGGGGGCGGCGTTTCGGGCCGTCGCGGTGGCGGGCGGGGAGGTTTACCTTTGCCTTGAGCGCGACGGGAAATTTTACCTTGGCCGGTTTGATGAGGGTTGCGGACTTGATCTTTCGATCACCGCAGAGTTGGCGGAGGGCGAAAGCCCGCGCCGTCATTGGGGCGGGTTTGATGATCTTGAAGGTGTGACGCTGGCCGTCTGGGCCGATGGTGTACTTTACCGCGATATCACGGTTTCGGGGGGCACGGTCAGCCTGCCCAACGCGGTTTCAACGGTCGTGGTCGGATTGCCGTTTATCCATGAAATTGCCGCCCTGCCACCGGCCGGATCGGATGGCACGCGGGCGCATGGGGGCAATGCGCTTCGGCTTGTGTCGGTGACATTCCGGGTGCAGCAGACCGCGCAGTTGCGTGTTGATACCGGGCGGGGATTTCGCGATGTGACGCTGGGTAGAGGACGGAGCGAAGACGCGGCTTATAGCGGTGATGTGAGCTTGCGTGCCCTTGGCTGGCGGCGCGGCAGTGCCGGGCGGGACAATGATGGATTATGGCGGATCGCCGGGGATTTTCCCCGGCCTTTTTTATTGCTGGGGGTCGCCAGCGAATTGGGGGTGAATGACTGATGGGCGCGTTTGCATCCTATGCACCAATGGCACTTTCTGCCCTGCAAACCGGGCAGCAGATTTCATCAAACCGGGCGGCGCAGAAAAGCCGCGCGGCAGAGACCGAAGCCAACCGGCAGGCCGATATCGTGCAAATCAATGCGAGTGAAACAGAGCGCGCACGCGAGCGGGCGGAGGAATTGCGCATTCGTCAGGCGCGGTTACGTGCCCGGCAGGGGGCGGCGGGGTTGCAAAGCGGGGGCACCGGATCGGCCAGTGCGGTTCTGGCCGGGCTTGAAAAACATGCATTGTCAGAAACGCAGGCCGAGACGGACGCGGCGGCGCGCAGACGCGCCGAGGTTAACCGGCAGGCAAGTTGGCGTGAAACATCGCTTTTGCGGTCGTCGCAGGATGACACGGTGGCCCGGCTGAATGCGTGGTTTGCACGGCGGGATGGGTGGTGAGGGCTTCGGGGATTTGTGGTGAATATTGAGTGTGCGGCACTGTTTACTGGATTCCCGCGTGCGCGGGAATGACGAGGTTTTGGGGTAGGGCCTTGCCACCTGTTCGTCACTCCCGCATAGGCGGGAGTCCACCGGGCTTGCGGGTTCGGTGGCTGGTTTTGAGGATGCGGCGCGGCTGACTGGATTCCCGCCTGCGCGGGAATGACGGGGTTAGGGTGGGGCCTTTCCATCTGTTCGTCACTCCCGCGCAGGCGGGAGTCCAGGGCGGCGGGTTCGGGTTAGTTTTTGGGGGGATGAGATGGGCGCGGTATTCAAGGTTGATGGCGGGGCGGGTGTCGGGTTTGCTGGCGACGGCGAACGCACGGTTTTTCCGTTTCAGTTTGCGGTTTTTGGCAGTGATGATGTGGCGGTGCGCGTTGATGGAAAGCCGGTCACGACCGGGTTTCATGTGGCGTTGAATGATGGTGAAGAAGCGCCCGGTGGCGCGGTGATTTTTGAGGTCGCGCCATGGGTGGGGGCGGCGATTTCGATCCGGCGGTATTTGCGGTTACGGCGGCTCAGTGCCTATGGCAGTTCGGCATCGCCGCGCGGTGATGCGGTGGATCGGGATCTGGATTATCTGACCGCGGCCCTTGGCGATGTGGATCAGGCGATGGTGGGCAGTTTGCGGCTTGATCCCGCCGATCAGGACAAGGGTGATCTGGCGTTACCGCGGATGGTGCCCGGCCGGGCCCTGGTGTGGAACGATCAGGGCGACGGGCTGGCGAACGGGCCGGATGCGGGCGAGATTGCTAGTGCTTGGCAGCATGGCGCGATGGCGCAGGATGCGGCCAGCCGGGCCGAGGCCGCCGGAACGCGGGCCGAAACCGCCCTTGCAGGGTTTCAGAAGCAGATGGCGGGGGCGGCGTTTGACCTTGATCTGCGGGCCCAGAACGTCACGCTTTGGCAGGATGAACGGCGCATGCCGGTGATCGATGCGCCGGGCGACCGGATCATGGATATCCGCGAGACCGGGGCGTTGGTGCGGTTATCGAATGGCGGGCGGTTGAGCCTTCCGGGGGTGAGTGCCGCGCGCAACGGGGTGCGATACCGGGTGGTCAATGGCGATGGCACGATGGTCGATATAAGTGCGGCCAGCGGGGATCAGATTGTGCCGTTGGACGGGGCGGCGGTGCGCAGTGTTTATGCCCTGCCGATCCGCGGCGATTGCGTTGATCTGATCTGTGATGGCGGGCGGTGGTTTGCCGCACCGATCGCGCAAAACGGGCCGGTGGTGAAGCTTTTGCGCACAGGCTCGCAGGATATTCCGGCGGGTGGCTATTTCATCGTTGAATGGGATCAGGTGGCAGAGGACAGCCACGGGCTTTATGACGCCGCCCTGCATGGGATCGGGAGCCTTCCGCCCGGTTTTTACCATGTCGATGCCGGGGTGAATTTCGCCATCGGCGATACGGCGGTGGCGGTCAGTGCCTATGTCGAGCGGCAGGGGGCGGCCGGATGGAGCACGCATTTGCAGGCGTCCGATATTGTCGGGTCGGGCAGCAATGCGACGCAGAGTGTACGGGTCAGTGGCATCGCCCGGATCGGGATTGGCACGGATAATGCGCTTCGGCTGCGGGTTCGGCATTCGGACAGTGTGACGCGCCAGATCGCGGCGGGTTCGGTGATGAGCTGGTTTCATCTGTGCCGGGTTGGCGGGTAGGTTTTGAGGATACGGTATTGTTTACCGGATTTGCGTCTTCGCGGGGATGGCGGCGGTAGGCGGGTGGTTTGTTCCGCCGCGTCACACGCACACACCACAAGATTTCATCATGCAAGAACGGAGAATGCAAAATGGGCACGCGATATGCGCCATTGGAAAGCTGTCTGCGCGTGGGGCGCGCCAGCCCCAAGATTGTACGCGGATCAGACGGGATTTTGGCCGAGATCGGTGCGGATATGCCGGGCCATGATCATGATGTGCTGGGCCGGGCGCGGGGGCTTTTGATCGAGGGGGCGGCGGTTAATCTGCTGCGCTATTCCGCCGCGTTTTCCAATCCGCTTTGGGAGAAGGATGCGGGGGTGAGTGTGGCGACGTCCGGGGTTGCGGCCCCGGATGGGAGTATGAGTGCCACACGCCTTGACCTTCCGGGTGGGGCGGGTGGGCTTTTTCAGAGGGTCGATGACCTGATCGCGGGGGAGATTTACAGCCTTGGCGTCTGGGCGCGGGCGGTTTCGGGCACGGCGGAGATTACGCTGGGCGGGGTGGATGGGGCGTCAAACCATGCGGTGAGCCTTGATGAAAGCTGGCAACGGGTGGGCTTTGCCGAGGTTGCATCGGGCACCAGCCGATACCCAAAAATCATCACCGCGATTTCGGGAAATCCGGCATCGATCCTGATCTGGAATGCGCAGCTTGAGGCCGGGCCTGTTTTGACCAGCGACATGATCAGCAAGGGTATTCCCGCCGCACGCGCGATGGATGATGTGATGCTTGATGCGGGGGACTGGTTCCGGGGCGCAACCGGGCGGGGCACGTTTGTTTTTGATCTGGAATTGCCAGCGGCCTGGGATGGTATCTGGCGGATCGTGCAGATGCATTCGGGGAACCTCAACGATGATCATCTTGATCTGGGTTATGACAGTGCGGCGGATCAGTTGCGGATTTCATTGCGTAAGGGGGGCGCGCCGATAATTGCGCAGTCGCTTTATGGCGGGCTTGTGCGCGGGAGCCGCACGCGGATCGTGCTGGCGTGGGCGGATGACGGGGTGGCGGTGGCGAAAGCGGGCGCGATTTTGAAATCGCCGGGTGGCTTTGCCATGCCGCGCAGTTTCAACACGATCCGGGTGGGGAGTTATGCCGGGCAAAGCGGGGCGTTAAACGGGTATTTGCGCGGGGTTTCCTATTGGCCGGAACGATTGGTGGATGATCGGTTGATCGCCCTTTCGGCAAATCCCGAAAATTAACCCCATGGAAGCCAAATCGGAAACGGAGGACAGGATGGAGGAACTTGATACGGTGCGGGCGGAGCTTTTGCAAAGCCTGCCCGGCGATATCAGTCGCGCGCGCAATGCCTATCGCCGGATGGCGCAGGCCGCAGCCCTTAAAATGGACGCCAAAAGTTTTGCCGCGCATCAGACGGCGTGCAAGGCGGGGCTTTCGCATCTTGAAGGATTGATCAAAATACTTCGCTGGGCGTCCGGCCCGGATGCGGCGGAGAATGAGAAGGCGAAGTCGCCTGCGATGGAGGAGGCGGAGATCAGGAAGCTGATTGCGGAAGCGCGGGGGGCATTGGCGGGGACGTGAAGCAAGTAATCCGCGAATGGGAAATTGCTATGCGTATGGTTCGATCTCGTTCGTGTCTTCTGTCATGAGCTGCATCAGTTTGGGGTGAACGAACAGTTTTTCTTTACCAACGGTGATCTCATTAAGAACGCCTGCATCAGCCAGTTGTTTGAGGTAAGTGGACGCCGTTTGACGCTTTGCGATATCGCGCTCTACCAGATTGGCGATGCGGCAATAGGGCTGTTCAAAAATGACCTGTATCAGTTCGTGACTGTAAATTCTCGGAAGCGTCGTTCGGACATGGTCTGTTGTGTTGTCCATGAGATTTCGTATGGCGGCAATTTTTTCGCAGGTCCAGATAGAGGTTTGTTCAACCCCTTCAAGCATGAACAGCAGCCAGTTTTCCCAGTTTCCGGTTTGGGTCACCTGATTGAGGAGAGTGTAGTAGTCCTGTTTGTTTCTAACGATATAGCGGCTGAGATAAAGGATCGGCAGTGTCAGGAGTTGCTGCTCAATCAGATAGAGAACATTGAGGATGCGCCCTGTTCGACCGTTACCGTCATGGAAAGGATGAATAGCTTCAAACTGATAGTGGCTGATTGCCATTTTGATCAAAGGATCAATGTCGTCCTCGGCATGCAGGAAACGTTCCCAATTGCCGAGCAGGTCGCGAATGACATTTTCGCCAACAGGGGGCGTATAAACGATTTCGCCGCGTGTCTGATTGCCGATGATGGTGCCCGGAATTTTGCGGATTTCCATCGGGGTGTTCTTCAACGTACTGCATATTTCGATGGCTGTTGCCGTGCATAGCGGCTTGTCGGTCAGTTTTGTGAAACCCTGATACAAAGCGGTTCGGTATCGAAGAGCTTCTTTTGTTGCAAGGTCGGCACCGGAATCTTCTTCGGCAAACTGAAACAGTTTGTCTGTCGTGGTGACGATGTTTTCGATTTCCGAGCTGTCCTTTGCTTCGAGCAGGGGCAGCAGATTGATCAGAAGGTTCTGGTTGGGAAGCAGTCGGCCTGCCTGCTTTAACTCGGCCAATGCGGCACGAGCAGGGGCGCAGGCCTTTAAAACCAGTCGTGTTTCGAGCAGATCAGGTGATGGCGGCAGCGGAGGAAGCGCGTTGTAAGGTTTGTCTGCCTGCCAGTTCATGGTTGTTTCCCGATCAATCAACATGGTTTGCGCGAAAGACAGTTTATGTCGATGCTATCGACATAAGCAAGAGAACGTGTCGAAATTTCACTAAAAAATCGACACGTAATGATTTAAGGGCGACTTTATGTCGATGCTGTCGACATATCCAAAGAACGTGTCGAAATTTTCCGGTTTTATCGACATGACGTGCGGCGTGTGCGGCACGGCTGACTGGATTCCCGCGTTCGCGGGAATGACGGTTTTTTTGGGGTAGGTAAGGTCTTTCCATCCGTTCGTCACTCCCGCGTAGGCGGGAGTCCATGGGGCGGCGGGCGCGGTGGGTGGTTTTGTTATCCGGTTGTTTGCCATTTGGCATAAAAATGCTATATTGATGCCAAATGGAGGTGTGCGATGGAATTCGCGATTGTGGAGCCGACCGGGGCGCGGCCGGATCGGGCGGTGATTACCGAGGATGAGGCGGCGGCACTGGCGCGCGCCACGGTCAATCTGTTTGGTGTCTGGGATCTGAGCGATCAGGAAGCGCGGGTTTTGCTGGGCGATATGCCCGCGCGCACATGGGCGCGGTGGAAGAAGAAGGATATCGGGCGGATTGATCGTGATTTGCGCACGCGCATGGCGATGCTGATCGGGATTCACAAGGGATTGCGATATCTGTTTCGCGAACCGGCACGCGGTTATGCGTGGATCCGCAAGCCCAATGCGGCGTTTGGCGGGCAAAGTGCGCTTGATGTCATGTTGCGCGGCGAGATCATGGATATTGCCGATATCCGAAGTTACCTTGATGCGGAGCGTGGCGGCTGGTGAGCAGGAGCAGGCATGTTGCGTGGCCGCAATGCGTGCGGATCATCCGGTCGATCTATCCGCCGATTGACCTGTTTGAAGACATCGCCGATCCCGCCGATTGGGAGGCCCTGGCATCGGCGGAGGCCAAGATGAACCCGCGCATTCGTGACAGCATCGGCAATCTGGCGAAGGTGCCGGTCGAACGCCGGGTATCGGGACCGGGGGCGAGTTATGTGATGGCACCGTTTGTCCATTACTCGCCCTATCGCCCCGGCCGGTTTTCCGATGGCACATACGGGCTTTATTATGCGGGGGATTGCCGGTCTGTGGCGATTGCCGAAACCGTGCATCACCATGCACGCATGATGCGGGCGACCGACGAGGAACCGGGCTGGACATCGCAGTTTCGCGAGCTGGTCGGGCGGATCGATCATGTGTTTGATGACGTGAGCGAACGGGCGGATTTGCTGGACCCCGATGATTATAGCGCATCGCAGAAATTTGGCGCGGAGCGACGGGCAGCGGGATCGGACGGGATTTATTGGCCCAGTGTGCGGTTTGATGGCGGGCATTGTATTGCGGCGTTCTGGCCCGATGTGGTGCCGATCCCCGTGCAGGGGGATCATTTTTCCTATCACTGGAACGGGGAGGCGGTCGATTATGTTCGCAATCTTGCCAGTGGGGAGACTTGGCAGGTTTTTTAGGCGCGGGTTTTCTAGGGGCGGGTGGTTGTGAGGATGCGGCGCGGAGGACTGGATTCCCGCGTGCGCGGGAATGACGGAGGAGGCAGAGTGCTACAACATCGTCACTCCCGCGCAGGCGGGAGTCCATGGGGCGGTTGGCGCAGTGGCTGCACCGTTTCGTGGTGCAGCCAGCCGGTTTCAGGCGTTATTTGAGTGTGACATGGGCGTGGTGCGCGGCGTGATCGGCAAGGGCTTTGGCGGCGTCCGCCCATGACGTATCAGCCGGATCAAGGGCTGATTTGAGGTAGGCCAGCGTCATGCGTTGGGTGATGGCAAGGCGGTCGGGGTCTTCGTCGTCGGTTTCCTTTGCATCATATCCGGCAATGCCGCCAAGACCATGTTTGCCGCCAATCAGGGTCAGCAGGGCATCGGCACCGGGGCTGTGGTGGAACGGGTCGGTGTGCCAGGCGGGGCCACGGGTCGTCAGGTGCGGGTTGTCATCGGCATCACCCGCAACGACGAGCGTTTTGGTCGTCAGGTGGCTGAAATCGGGGTTGAGTGATGTGTAGTTTGCGCGGGCAAAGTCGCTGAGGCTATCCCCGCCCTTGCCGGGGGCGGCCAGAAGGACGCCGGCCCTGATGCGCGGTTCGATCAGGTCGACATTCTGTGCATCCGGGTCGTTGATATCGGTCAGACGGGCACCAAGCAGCATGCCAACCGTCTGCCCGCCCAGCGAATGGCCGATGGCAGCGATTTTGGAGCGGTCGAGCCGCCCGGCGATGGCGGGAAACTGGTCCTCTATCACGTCAAGCTGATCAAGGATCAGTTTCATATCAAGCACGCGCGAGCGCCAGAAAAACGGCGCACCCGGTGCATCGGCCGGAAGGCCCGCGACCTTGGAATTGCCGTGTGTCGGCTGGATCACGACAAAGCCGTGGGCTGCATAGAAATTCGCAAGCGGCGCGTAACCATCCTTGGACGGGATATAAAGCGACGGCCCATGCCCGTGCGACAGCAGAAGGATCGGAAGGTCCCGATCATTCGAGGGTGGGGTGAGCGGCGCGGTGATGCGCAGGTCAAGCGGCAACCCGCGATCCGGGGCCGGAAGGCGGACCGGGTTGAGGCACAGGGTCGAAAAGGACGGGCCGGTCGGGATATGGCGGGCATCGGTAAGCAGATTGTTCATGAAAGGGTGCCTTGTTTTGCTTGGCGAAGGTCGGGGGCTTCGCCTATAAAAGAAAAACGGAACGTTGATCCGATAATAAACGGAACTTTGTTCCACTTGATGAATTGTATATACGGAACGTTGTTCCGTATATCAAGGGTGATTGCGTGCGGGGTCTTGGGACCGGCGGCAGCAGGGAAGCCTTGCGTGGTGGACGACGTGACAAAACATGACTTTGACGGTGATGGCGACGCACCGAAACGCCGGGTGCGGGCCGATGCCCAGCGTAACGAGGACGCGGTGCTGGAGGCGGCCAAGGCGGTTTTTGCGACCGCGGGCGTCGATGCGCCGGTGCGCGAAATTGCAACGAAGGCTGGGGTTGGCGTGGGCACGTTGTATCGCCGTTTTCCGACCCGGTCCGACCTTGTGGCGGCGGTTTTCAGACGCGAAGTCGATGCCTGTGCGGCAACCGCAGAAACGCTTGCGATGGATTATCCGCCGGGCGAGGCGCTGGTGCGCTGGCTTAATCGCTATACCGATTTTATCGCGACCAAAAAGGGGCTGGCGGCGGCACTGCATTCCGGCGATCCGGCGTTTGATGCGCTGCCCGATTATTTTCGCGCGAAGTTCGAGCCGGTGCTGATGTCGCTTCTGGAAGCTGCCGCAGCGGCGGGCGAGGTGCGGCGCGATATTGCTGCCTATGACCTTTTGCGCGCGATCGGCAACCTTTCGGTCGCCGGGGTTGGCGATGAAGCGGGGGCGGCGCATACGCGCAGCATGGTGGAGCTTCTGGTCGATGGGTTGCGGTTTGGCGCGGTGAAGGTGGGGCGGTAGGGCGGAGTGACGTCAAACTGTTGCAGAATGCCAATGTACCAATATATAATACATTATGGTATTTGAGAGGTCGAGCATGGCACGCAATACATCGGTTTCGCTGGGCGAACATTTCACCGGTTTCATCGACGGACAGGTCCAGTCGGGGCGTTATGGTTCCGCGAGTGATGTGGTTCGGGCGGGCTTGCGGCTTTTGGAAGAGCATGAAGCGAAGGTTCGTGCCTTGCAGGATGCGCTGATCGAAGGCGAGAAATCAGGGACAGCGACTTCGTTTGACGGTGAAGCGTTTCTTGCGCGGATGAACGCCAAGCATGGCGGGTAATCCCGGATACCGGCTTTCGCAAAAGGCAGAGGCCGATCTTGAAGAAATCTGGCTTTACACAATGCAGCGCTGGTCGGCGGCGCAGGCAGACAAATATATTCGCGATTTCCTGATCGTTTTTGACGATCTGGCAGGTGGCGCGCGCAGTGGTCAGCAATGTGATATTCGCGACGGATATCTTAAAATCGCGATGAGTGCGCATGTGATTTACTACCGGCAGGCAGGTGGCACCATCGAGGTTGTCCGTATCCTGCACGGGCGGATGGATGTGAACCGGCATCTTTGACGGGTTAACGGGCTTCGGCCCGTTTTTTTGTTTCCGAACAGATCAGTGGATTGAACAGAACCGGCGGATGAAACGCCGGAACGAGGGGGCGTGGAGATGGCGCAGGTGATTGATCGGGTGCGGGCGAGGTGTGCCGGGTTTGGCGAGTTTGTCTGGATCTGGAATGCGATGATGGGGCTTGGGTTGCCGGGGCATCATCGCGATATGGCGGCGTGGCTTGAGGCGTGCTGGCAGGCGGGGAAGGGGCAGCTTTTGCTGATGGCGTTTCGCAATTCGGGCAAGTCAACACTGGTCGGGCTGTTTTGCGCATGGCTTTTGTATCGCGATGCGGATTTGCGCATTCTGGTGCTGGCGGCCGATCTGGGATTGGCGAAAAAGATGGTGCGCAATGTCAAACGCGTGATTGAACGCCATCCGCTGCTGGCGGGGCTGTTGCCCGAAAAGCGGGTCGATTGGGGCACGCAGCGTTTTACGGTGGAACGACCGGGCGTGTTGCGTGATCCGTCGATGCAGGCGGCGGGAATTGGCGGCAATATCACCGGGTCGCGCGCCGATGTGGTGATTTGCGATGATGTCGAGGTGCCCAAAAACAGCGATAGCGCCCATAAACGCGCCGAATTGCGCGAGAAGCTGGGCGAGATTGCCTATGTCCTGTCGCCCGATGGCACGCAGATTTATGTCGGAACCCCGCATAGCTATTATTCGATCTATGCCGATGAAATCCGGGCCGAAACCGGGGAGACCGCCCCGTTTCTGGCGGGGTTTGAGCGGTTCTGCCTGCCGATCCTTGATGAACAGGGGCAATCGAACTGGCCGGAACGGTTTCCGACCCTCAAGATCGAGGACATCCGGACCCATACCGGGGAGCGGAAATTTGCCAGCCAGATGATGCTGAAGATGCTGGCCCCCAGTGACGGGATCCTCGACCCTGGGCGGTTGCGCCGTTATGGCGATGATGCGGTGATCGCGCAGGCCAACGGGGTGCTTCGGCTGTCGATTGCGGGGCGGCGGATGGTGGCGGGCGCATGCCATTTTGATCCGAGTTTTGGCGCCAGTGGGGGCGCAAAGGGGGGCGATGGCGCGGTGATTGCGTGCGTTTATGTCTGCGAGCGCGGGGAATACTGGCTGCATGATATGGCGTGGCTGACATTTGATCCGTCACGCCTGCATGAGGCCGATGAAGCCAGCCAGATTTGCGCCAAGGCAGCAGCATTCATCCGGCAGAACCATCTGCCGTCGGTGCGGGTCGAAACCAATGGCGTCGGGCGGTTTTTGCCCAATATCCTGCGCCGCGCCTTAAAGCAGGCCGACTGGGCGGCAAGTGTGGTCGAGCATCACGAGGCGAAAAACAAGGACGCGCGGATCGAGGATGCATTTGGCGCGGTGTTGAGTGCGGGGTTGCTGCATGCGCATGCGCGTATCTGGCAAACGCCGTTCATCCGTGAAATGCGCGAATGGCGACCCGGCGAGGGACGGGGGCGGGGAAGGAGCAAAGCAGGCCAGCATGATGACGGGCTGGATGCGGTGGCGGGCTGCCTGATCCATGAGCCGGTGCGCCTGCCGCGGGTGGAAAAAGCCCTGTCCGGGGGCGACTGGCGGCCTGCCGGGGCGGCTTTTTCGGCGCGAAACGGGTTTCAGCCCTAAAAAGTTTCGTGAATTCACAAATGCTTATGCAATCCGTCGATCACAAAATCGAGAAATTCATGGAAAATTCAATATTCGTGATTACCTTAACTATATGGTTGAATAGTAATTGCGAAAATTAACTATACTAAGGAATAATTCGTAGCCTTTGAGCCGATACGGGTTTGTTGCCGCAAGGCGCGGCGTTGGTCAATTTAGCAGTGCCGGAACACAAGACGCCCCTGCCGTTCATCCCGGGCGCACCGCACTGCCTGTCCCTTAAAGGAGGGCCTGACCATGTGGAAAACTGTAAGCCTGATTGCCGTAATGACCGGTGGCATCACCCTTGCCAGTCCGGTTACGGCGCAGACCGTATCGCCGGTTTGCGGCGACCGCACCAAGGTGATCAACAGCCTGAGCGCGAAATATTCCGAGGAACCGGTCGCGGTTGGCGTGACCGCCAATGGCGGCGTGATCGAGGTGTTGAAAGCCCCTGACGGCAAGACATGGACCATCCTGTTTACCTCGCCCAACGGGGCAAGCTGCCTTGTGGCATCGGGCGAGGCGTGGCAGGAGCTTGAGGTAAAGCTTAACGGGCCGCACGCCTGAATTTTCGGCGCGCCCCGGACCGAGACACCAGCCCCGCAACCGACCCTATCCTCCCGGTGGGTGCTTGCGGACCCGGCTGGTGACCATTGACGGATGACTGAGACGAAGACAATCGGGACGATTGAGACGACGGCTGATCCTATCTTGTCTGGTTTTGATGAGTGACCTCCTTGACTGACCCGCAAGCCTTTCGGTTTGCGGGTCTTTTTTGTGCCGGTCTTTTTTGTGCCGGGGCGGGGCGGGAGAGGGGGCGGGCGGCTTGGTAAAATTTCATGTGGGTCCGCATTTCCGAGGCGGGCCCTTTTTCATGGGCGATTTATGCAAAGGGGCAGGAGGATGTGATGAATGGACCGGTTGATCTGATCTGGTGGATTACGGCGGTGGAAATTCCGGCGGTGGCGGGGCTTTTCTGGCTGAACTGGCGGATGCGGAGCGAGCTTTCGGCGCGGCTGGAAAGCCAGCGTGAGGGTCATGACGCGGAGATGATCGCGCTTCGCGATGGCTTGGCGGACTTCAAGCTTGATGTGGCGCGAAACTACGTTTCGATCCCGTACCTCAAGGATATTGAAAAACGCCTGACCGCGCATCTGCTGCGGATCGAGGCGAAGCTTGATCACAATGTACCGGCAGCGTGAGGCCGGTTTTGAACCCCAAGAAAGGAAACAGCGATGAATGATGTTCTGATGATGGAAGCCGTTGCCGACCCGCACGTTTTGCCGGTCGGTGATGTTCTGGCGCGGACCCTTTATGGCGAGGCGCGCGGCGAGGGATTGAGCGGGATCGAGGCGGTGGCCTGCGTGATCCTGAACCGGGTGGCATTTGCCAAAGCGCGCGGGCGCTATTGGTGGGGCAATACGGTGTCGCAGGTGTGCCTGAAACCGGGGCAGTTTTCCTGCTGGAACGCGGGTGATCCGAACCGGGTGAAGTTGCTTAAGCTCAGTGCGCGCGACCCGGCATACCGGCTGTGCAAGCGGGTGGCGACACGGGCATTGGCCGGGGAGATTGCCGACATGACCCAAGGGGCGACGCATTATCACACCCATGCGGTTGATCCCTATTGGGCGCGCGGACAGGTGCCGGTGGCCGAGATTGGCGGGCATCTGTTTTTCAAAAACATCGGTTAATTCAAACGGGGAGGTATCACGTGATACCAGCATTACTGGCACAGATCGGCCTGCCGCTTTTGATGAAGGCGGTCGGGGCGGGGCTTGAAACCATTGATCATCCGGTCGCGAAAACCGCGGCCGAGGGGCTTAAACAGGTGGGGGATGCGGTGACAAAGGGCGATGTCACGCCCGCCCAGATCATCGAGGCCAACCGCCATTCCGAACGTATGGCGGAAATCGAGCTTTCGCGGGACCGGAGCGTTCTGGCAACCATCAACCGCACCATCCGGGCCGAGGTGCAAAGCGAGGATGCGTTTGTGCGGCGCTGGCGACCGAGCTTTGGCTATGCGGTGGCACTCACCTGGATCATGACCATGGGATCGATTGCCGCGGCCATTATCTTAACGCCACTTCAGGCCCCGGCGATTATCGCGGCATTGGTCAATACCAGCCCGATCTGGGGCATTGCGCTGGGCGTTCTTGGGGTCAGTGTGGTGAAGCGGAGTGCGGATAAGAAGATCGGAGAGGGTGGCGCGTGACGGGATGGCGGCCTGTTTGCGGCGGTGATTGCGGGTTGTCACGGGTGGTGTGGCTGATATGATCGAAAACACCACCCAGGGAGGGGGCTAACAGGGGGCTTGAGATTCTGCTGGCCTGCGCAGACGAGGCTGCCATGTCTGATCAAACGTCGTCATTGCATTTACCATCACGGCCGATTGCGGCGACAATTGCGGTTGTCGTGCGCGATCAGCAGATTTTGCTGGTGCGCCGCGCCAATCCGCCCGATCAGGGCATGTGGGGATATCCCGGCGGCAAGATCGAGGCGGGCGAAACCCTTGCACAGGCCGCATTACGCGAACTTCACGAGGAAACCGGCATTTCGGCGGAAACCATCGGTGTTTTGACGGCCCTTGATGCCTTTGATCGTGATGCGAACGGGCAGGTTAAACGCCATTTCATCCTGATTGCGATGCTGTGCCGCTGGAATGGTGGGGAGCCGGTTGCGGGGGATGATGCACTGGATGCGGGCTGGTTCCCGGTTGCCGGGCTTGAGGAAAGCGGCGTTGAACTGAGTCAGGATGTCGCGTGGGTGGCGCGGAAGGCGGCGGATGTTCTGGCGAAGGGGGATTCTTGATTTAGCTGTACCCTGAACCCGACTCTGGCTACTCTTGCGCATAGGTTGTGTAATTGTTTTTGTTTACTTACTGGAAATAATTATCGTGAACACTCGATATTGCGATTGTTCCAGTGAGGTGGCTGATGGACGTTGAACATAAGTTCGGGGGAAAGCATACCGATATTAAGCTTGAAATTGTTAGGCGATATATCGAAGCCTATCTCTTGGTAATGAGTAAGCAAAACTTCAGAAATATTTACATTGATGCATTTGCCGGAACAGGGAGCCGAACTGTCTCCCAAAATGGTATTCCTTTGCTCGACGTTAACAATAACAGCACTTTGGTCGCGCCCGGTTCAGCGAGCCTAGTTCTCCAGATGGAGAAAGGGTTCGATCATCACATTTTCATTGATAAAAATCCAAAGCATGTTGCTGCGCTTCAAGCGCTTACCGTAAATTTTCCGAACAAATCAGTAGAATGCTTTCAAGGGGATGCAAACGAACTTGTGACGAAATTTTGCAATGAAACGGATTGGAAAGGAAACGGGGTTCATTGGGGTACGAGGGCTGTTTTATTTCTTGACCCATATGGCATGGAGGTTGAGTGGAAAACTTTAAAGGCGATTGCCGCGACACAAACGATAGATTTGTGGTTTTTGTTTCCAATGTCTGGATTGGTTCGGCAGGCAGCCCGGAGATGGAGTAGCCTTGATGACAGTAAAATCAATGCTATTACTCGGTGTCTAGGAACAGAAGAATGGCGTGAAAAACTTTATACACCTGATCTTCAGTTGGGGCTTTTTAGCGAGCCAGAATTAGAACGAAAACAAGATGTTCGCGCGCTAGAAAGTTACGTGAAGGAGCGGTTGGAAACCGTTTTTAGTTCGTGGGTTTCTGATCCAATTCCCTTGATCAGCTCTCGAGGTGCCCAACTTTATTCCCTATTCTTTGCTATTTCCAATCCCAGAAATGCAGCGAAGGGTATTGCGAGAAAAATTGTTGAGCACCTTCGGAAAGGTATCAAATAGCATATGCGGGCATTTCGTCCCAAGTTTTGCCGCGATAGATGCGACCGTTCGCTTTTTTCGAGCGTTTTTTGTTGTCCGAACCCCATGTTCCCCATTGTTTGAAGAAGAATGCCGTATCGTGAATTGCACATTGATCGTGGATTTCATCGATCCAGTCTTCTTTGATTGGACGCGCATTGGGGCCGCTTTCACCGCCAACAATTGCCCAGTCTATTCCTTCTAGGTTTACGGGGCCAACTGCGCCAATCAATGGTTCAAAAGAAATAAACCTTATCGCCGCAGGGACATTCCGTAGGTAATCAATACGTGAAATAACGTCGTTATTTTCGACACTTGTGCCGAGCCAGACGTTTGGCAAAACCTCGTGATTATTCTGAGTAAGAATCTCCAGCATTCTGTCCGGTCGTTTAGTCAGAATTTGGTAGTTGTGATGCGGAGTTTTGCGCATCACTTCCCAAACTTCCGCTATAAAGCTCTCGTTTACGTCTGCATGGAAAAGATCGCTCATGGAGTTGACGAAGATTTTTTTCGGCTTTTTCCAATTAAGCGGGGCGCTGAGTGAAGCATGATCTTCTCGGATCGCTCCTGTCCAAACCGCTTTACCATTAACTGTTTTAGTCAACCCTTGGTACTTCTCGACGCCCATAGCTTCGAGGCGCTTTGCCATTCTCATTGCGTAGCAGTTTTTGCATCCTGCCGAATGGATTGAGCAGCCTGCAACGGGATTCCAAGTTGCATCAGTCCATTCAATTTCAGTTTCAGCCATGTCCAAACTCCTGCGCAACTACTCTGGTTCAGCTTGGAAATGAGTAGTCAATTTCATTTGTTGCCGGGATTTTAGTTCAGAACTTTTTCCTCTTTATTAAGATCGGCGTGTTCGTGCAGCCTAAAATAATTCTCTACATTGCCATCTTACGTTAGAGATCGTGTTTGTTGTTGTATCTGTTTGTCGTCATCCCCTGAAACAAAGCCACCCTTGTTTGCGTTGCAGGGACAACGTGATTTTGCAAACAGGCAGCGAGGGTTGGCATGGCAGAGGCAGAACCGGTTTCCGTGGGCGGGATTGTCGCGCGGATACGGGATCGGGCGGCGGCGGGGCAGCGGACGGTTTCGGTTGATGATATGGTCGCCGTGCTGGGGCGGCGGAGTTACGGGCCGTTTTTGTTTGTGCCCGGATTGATCGGGGTCACACCGTTATCGGGGATTCCGATGGTGCCCGCGATCCTTGCGGTGATTGTCGCCGTCTTTGCCATTCAGATCGTTCTGGGGCGGTCGCATTTATGGTTGCCCGATATCCTTGGCCGCCGGTCGTTTGACGGGGCCACGGTTGCCGATGCGATGGCGCGGATCGAACCGGTTGCCGAGAAGCTTGATCGCTGGTTTTACGGGCGGTTGCCGGGATTGACCGGGCGGCATGGGGTGCGGGTGGCGGCCCTTGTCTGTGTATTGCTGGCGGCATTGGTGCCGTTTTTTGAAATGGTGCCGTTTGCCGGGATGGCACCGATGAGTGCGATTGCCGCCTTCGGGCTTGCGATCCTTGTGCGCGACGGGGCGCTGATGCTGGCCGCGATATTGATTTCGCTGACATCAATGGCGGGACTGGTTTGGGTGCTGCTGGCGGCGGTGTGAGGTGATGAGACGGATCAGGATGCGATCCGGGCCAGTTCGCTATAAAGATAAAACAGGACGCAGGCGGTGCCGATGGCCGCAATCAGGCGGGCGACAAGCCGGGGCAGGTGAGCGTTGGGCCAGATGTTGGGCACATTCGGACCGCTGAAAGCGCGGAAATCCTTGTGAATGTCGATGATCTCTGTCGCCGGGTGGCGCTGGTTCTGTGTAACGTGGCCCGGCGAGCCGCGACGGAAGGCGGCCGGTTTCGGGGCCTGATCATTTGAAACCCATTGGCGGGTGGTGTCGGGAAGGTCTACAGGGGCGCGTCGGGCCTGTCTGGTCGTCATGTTCTGCGTGCTCGTGTCCGGTTTGGTGGTCTGGTCTTCTGATTTTGCCGGATGATTTTAGTTGGTATAATTTAACTATACATAAGTATCTTATATTTCCTCATCGGTATAGGTTTTTCGCGCGAGAGGCAAGAGAGAAAAAGCCCAAAACCGGTTTTTTTGTGCTTTGGCATTTCGCCTGCTTGCCGAACGGGCCAGGCGACCTTATTTTCCCCGGATGACAAATTCATCACACACCATGATTTACCGCGTATTGGGCTCGGACGAGTGGGCGGAAGCGCTTGCGACCGGGCATTATGCCGGTGCGCCGCATGATATTGCGGACGGTTTTATCCATTTTTCGACGATTGATACGCTGGCAGAGACCCTTGCGCTGCATTACCCGAAACGCGGCGGATTGCGGCTTTTGCATGTGCCGGTCGCGGCGGTCGATGACAAGCTGAAATGGGAACCGGCGCGCGGTGGCACGCTGTTTCCGCATCTTTATGACCAGCTTTCGGTCGAGCATGTCGCACGCGTTGATGACCTTAAGCTTGATGATAACGAGGTTCACATCCTGCCCGAGGATCTGCGCCCCGACCATATGCGCAGAGGGTAATCATACCCGGCGATAGACGCGCCCGCCGCCGCGCTTTTGGCCGGTATCCTCGACCGTGGGGAATTTACCGGCCCGGACCGCATTGAGAAATTCCCGCCCGATCCTGACCTTGTCGCCGATATAAAGCGTGTCCCAGCCGGGGCCGTAGATTTCCGGAAAGTGAAATGTGCCGGGCGCACGGGCGGCGAGGCGGCTTTGCAGGCGGGTGATTTCGTTGGCATCCATGAGGGGAGCCATGATGGCCTCCTTTTTTTGCGGGCGGCTTTCCTTCAGGTAGTTTTCAGGCGGGCATAAAGAAAGGGCGATGCCGGGATGGCACCGCCCTTTTGCCTTTGAGATCGGCAGGATCAGACGAGTTCGCCCAGCGTTGCCGGATCAAAGCCGAGCAGGGCATCGGTTTGATTGTCGCGCACCTTGGCGGTCCATGCCGCGTCGGTGATCAACGCGCGGCCGACCGCGATCAGATCGAACTCGTTGCGTTCCATGCGTTCGATCAGGGCATCGAGGCTGGTGGTCTTGGAGCCTTCGCCCGCGAAAGCGGTCAGGATGTCGCCTGAAAGCCCGACGGAGCCAACACTGATGGTGGCTGCCCCGGTCAGTTTTTTGGCCCACCCGGCACAGTTCAGGCCCTTTTCGCCGTCCAGTTCGGGGAATTCCGGTTCCCAGAAACGGCGTTGCGAGCAATGCAGGATATCAACTCCGGCATCGACCAGCGGGCCCAGCCATGCGGTCATTTCATCGGGAGTGGGGGCAAGACGGACGGTCAGGTCCTGCTGTTTCCATTGGCTGACGCGCATGATGATCGGGAAATCCGGGCCGACGGCGGCGCGCACGGCACGCACGACTTCGACCGCGAAGGTTGATCTTTCGGCGATGGTTTTGCCGCCAAAGCGATCGGTGCGCAGATTGGTGCCCGACCAGAAGAACTGATCGATCAGGTAGCCGTGCGCGCCGTGAATTTCAAAGGTATCGAAACCGGCATTTTTGGCATCAAGGGCGGCCTGGGCGTAGGCGGCGATGGTGTCGGCAATGTCGGCATCCGACATGGTGTTGCCGTGCGGTTCATTGGGCGCGATAAGGCCGGACGGGCTTTCGACCGGAGCATCTGGCACCCATTCGGTCTGGGCGCTTTTGACCGATCCGGTATGCCAAAGCTGCGGGCCCATTTTGCCGCCGGCTTCATGAACGGCATCAACGACGGCCTTCCAGCCGGCAAGGGCATCGGCCCCGTGGAAAAGCGGAATGCCCGGTTCATTGCGCGATGCCGGGCGGTTGATCACCGTGCCCTCCGACAGGATCAGGCCAACGCCGCCTTCGGCGCGTTTGCGGTAATATTGCGCATTGGCGGCACCCGGAATGCCGTTCGGGGCGCTGGAACGGGTCATCGGGGCCATGACGATACGGTTGGGAAGCTCAAGGGTTTTCAGCTTGAAGGGCTGAAACAGAATGTCGGTATTTGACATCGGATATTCTCCGTTTGGAAATGGGTGTATGGTGGCTACTAGATATACGTTGTATACCTACTGTCAATCAGGCACCTTGAGGTTACCAGGTATACTTGAGGAAACCTGCATGACAGTGCGCCGGAGGAAATGACATGGAAATTAAGGAATGTTCTGCCCTGATGTTCCGCTCGAACTGCCCGAGCCGGGAGCTTCTGGACCAGATTGCCGATAAATGGTCGATGATGATCCTGGCGGTTCTGGCGGAAGGGCCATTACGGTTTAACGCGATCAGGCGCGGGCTTGAGGGCATTACGCAGAAGGCATTGACGCAGACGCTGCGCAAGCTTGAGCGCAACGGCATTGTCGCGCGCCACGTGATCGCGACATCACCGGTCGCGGTCGAATATGAAATCACCGAACTTGGCCGGTCGCTGGTCGGGCCGTTCAAGGCGCTTTATCTGTGGACGCGCGATAACTACGACGAAGTGGAAAAGGCGCGGGCAGAATTTGATGCGCGGATGGAGGAGCGGGTTTAGTTGGCCTTTATTGTCTTGCCTTAAATCGAAATAATATTTATAGTTATTTCGAGTGTTGATTAAGGGCAGGGCATGCTGAAAATCACGATATCGAAGCAGGCGCTGAAGGTTTTGCAGAAGATGCAGCCAAAGCAGGCGCGGCGCATTCGTGATGTCATCAAACTCATCGCGGAAAATCCGGCACGGGATGATCTTGATATCAAAAAGATGGTCAATATGGATGCGTATCGCGTGCGTGTCGGCCAGTATCGGGTGATCTATAGCGAGGATGGTCACATTCTTGATGTGATCCGGGTTGGTGTGCGCGGTGATGTTTACAAGGCCTGAGCTTTTTCGGCTTTCCGGGAAAGGGAATGGATGAGATGAGCAAAATCAATCTTTTGCGCGACGAGCTTTCAAACAAGCCGGTTGCGGTGACGATGTCTTTTCAGACGTTTCGCGACATTGCACCGGAAATGGCCGAGAGCTTTCTGAGTGACGAGGAACTGGCGGAGCTGGCCATCGGTGAGGATGACGGCAGCCGTTATCCGTTTGAGCTGGCAAGCCGGATTATCGATGGGGAGCATCCGCTTAAAGTTTATCGCGAATGGCGCGATATGACCCAAACCGAGCTTGCGGAAAAAGTCGGCGTTGCCGGGAACTATATCAGCATGATCGAGCGGGGGAAAAACCTGCCGTCGCGCAAGTTGCAGCATGCCCTGGCCAGGGTGCTTGATGTGGACTACGACATGCTTGAGGCGGGCCCTGCCTTTGAAGGCGAATAACTCCGCATCTCAGCATTCGGCAGCCGATGCTCTGGCTGTTGCCTAGTGCAGCGAACGTATGTCGGGTTTTCTTGCCTGACAGGAAAACCGCAAATGTCAGAAATAACTGACAAATCCGTTGGCTTTGGCATTTCCCCCATAAATGTAAGATATATATGACATATGGCATTGAGTGCGGATCATGACGGGGTGTCTGTCGCACGGGCCTTCAGGGCATTGATCCTTGCCCCGTTCCCTTACACAGCGTAAGAACAGGGCAGGTATTTACAAGCACGGAGCAGGTCGCGTGGGGTGGTACAAGTCACTGGTTTTGCCGGTTGTGCGCTGGATCGATGCGGAGACCGCGCATGGTCTTGCGATTTGCGCATTGAAAAACAATCTGGTGCCGCGCGATGATGATGCGCTGGATGCCACGCCGATCCTTGAGACCGAGGTTTTCGGGCGCAAATTTGCCAATCCGGTCGGGCTTGCCGCAGGGTTTGACAAAAATGCCGAGGTGCCCAATCAGATGCTTCGCCAAGGGTTCGGCTTTGTTGAAATCGGATCGGTGACGCCCGAACCGCAACCGGGCAACCCCAAGCCCCGGCTTTTCCGGCTTTATTCCGACCGGGCGGTGATCAACCGCATGGGCTTTAACAATGAGGGTGCGCAAGTGGTGGCTGATCGCCTGCGCAAGCGTGCGCGGCGCGGCATTTTGGGTGCCAATCTTGGCAAAAACAAATATTCCGAAGATGCGGCGGCCGATTATGTGAAGGGCGTTGCGGCCCTTGGTCCCTATGCCGATTATCTGGTGGTCAATGTATCCTCGCCCAATACGCCCGGTTTGCGCGCACTTCAGGGGCGCGGGCCGCTTGAGACGCTTCTGACGTCGGTTTTAAAAGCGCGGGATAGCCATGCCAATGGTGTGCCGGTCCTGCTTAAGGTGGCACCCGACCTGACGGAGGAAGACAAGGCCGATATTGCCGCCGTGGTCTTGAAGCTCCGGCTTGATGGCATGATTGTTTCAAACACCACGATTGACCGGCCGGTCGGGCTTAATTCCTATGATCAGGATGAAAAGGGCGGTCTTTCCGGCCCGCCGCTTATGGAGCCCTCGACCAAGGTTCTTGCCGATTTTTACCGCCTGACCGAAGGCAAAATCCCGTTGATCGGGGGCGGCGGGATTGCATCGGGCAAGGATGCCTATGAGAAGATCCTCAATGGGGCGTCGCTGGTGCAGCTTTATTCCGCCCTTGTCTATCACGGGCTGGAGCTTGTGACCGATATCAAGGAAGACCTTGCACGGCGGTTGCGCAAGGATGGGTTTGCCAGTGTTGCCGATGCGGTTGGGGCGGCGTATCCGGAAATTTCCGGGCGGAAGGCTCCGGTTGATGAGGCACGCGCGGCCAAGGCGGCAGTGAAGGCGAAGGCGGAAACGGCCCCGGCCCCGGCGACTAAAAAGCCCGCTACGAAGGCCAAGCCTGCGGCGAAAAGTAAGGCTGCGCCGAAGGCGGCACCAAAGGCTGGGCCAAAGAGCGGACCGGCGGAATAGATTTACCTGTGGCGGCATGGACTCCCGCCTGCGCGGGAGTGACGGATATTGGGGATGGTTTTGGGCTTTTCCGTCAAACCCGCCGCGACAATGACGACGATTTTAACATGAAGTGGAATGGGTGAATGACGGTTGGCACCAGCTATCAGATGATCAACGGCCTGTCGGAAGTGATCGAACAGTACGATGCGGTGATCCTTGATCTTTGGGGCGTGGTGCATGACGGGGTCACACCCTATCCAAGCTCCATCCCGGCGATGCGCGCCCTTCAAAATGCCGGTGTGCCGGTCGCCCTTCTGTCGAACGCGCCGCGCCGGTCAAGCGTCGTGGTCGCACGCATGGAAGATATGGGTATCGCGCGCGACCTTTATGGCCCGGCGGTGGCTTCGGGCGAGATCGCCTATAGCCAGCTTCTCGCACGGACCGACCCTTGGTACGCCAAGCTTGGCCGCAAGGTCATGAGTGTCGGCCCGGTGCGCGACATGTCGATGTTTGAGGGGCAGGATATCGAGATTGTGAAAGATGTCGCCGATGCCGACTGGCTTCTGGTGACGGGGCCGAATGACGATTATGACGCGGTTTCGGTCTATGAGGATCTGCTGCATGCCGCCAAGGCGCGGGATTTGCCGATGCTGTGCCCGAACCCGGACCGCGAAGTGATCCGCGGCGGGGATCGCATCATCTGTGCCGGTGCGATTGCCGCACGTTACGAGGTGCTGGGCGGCAATGTCCGCTGGGAAGGCAAGCCGCTGGCGAGTGCCTATGATTTCTGCCTGCAACTGTTTGACAAGGGGCCGGATGCGAAGCTTCTGGTGGTGGGTGACAGCCTTTCGACCGACGTTGCCGGATCAAACAATGCCGGGCTTGATGTTGCGCTTGTGACCGGTGGCATCCATGCCGAGGAACTTGGCGCACCGCGCGGGACATTGCCCGAAAAGGGCAGGCTTGACGCGCTGCTGAACGCGACCGGGCGCAGCATTACCTATGCGGTTGGGGATTTTTGTTGGTAACGCTTTATTGGTGACACATGGCCTATCGTGATGACTTTGTCAGTATTCTGGAATTGTTGTCGCGTGCTTTCGACGTCGTTGAAAGCAAAGGTTTCAGGCGTCCGGTGATTGTTGGCGGGGCGGCTGTCGAACTTTATACGCAAGGTGCGTTGGTTTCCGGCGATATCGACATTGTCACACCGTGGCAGGTGGAACTTGAAGACGCGCTTGAGGGCATTGGCTTTGTCCGCAGCGTTGGGGCTGGTGCCTTTGCACGCGGGTTCCAGCATCTTGACCTTGGTTTTGGCGTCGAGATTGTCGGCCGCACCCTGATGGAAGGCCATGCCGATCAGGACAGGATACTGATCATTGATCTGGCGGGTGGCGGAAGTGTCGATTTCATCGCGGTCGAGGATTTGATTGCAGATCGCATGGGGCAATACAATGCCCCGCCAACGATGCGTCCCGATATGCTCCATCAGGCAGCCGAACTGCTGAAACTTGCAGAAATCATCGATAAAGCTTATCTTGATCGCAGGATTTCCGAAGAAACCGCAGGTGATTTCGGACTTTCATTTTTGGAAGAGCACATTGATGCGCAGAATGACGCTTGAACAGCTTTCAGACTCCATTGACCGGAAAAAGGCCGAGCTTGGCTATTCCGGAACGGATTATGTTGCGCGCAATTCCGGGAAATACCGTACCCAAAGCAAACGCGACCTGCTGCGCAACATTGCCGAAGCGGCAGCGGCGCGCGGTGAAAAGCCGAAGTTTGACGCGAATTACTGATCGGTTGTAACCGTCGTTTTGCACCCGCCTTTCCCGTTGGAAGGCGGGTTTTGTTTTTGTGGTTGCGGCAGCGCCGACTGGATTCCCGCGTTCGCGGGAATGACGGTTTGGGGGAGCATCAGCTTTCGGCCACGCGCTTTTCGCGGAAGATGATGAAGATGCCGCTTCCGGTGATGATGGCCGCACCGACAAAGGTCAGAAGATCGGGTGTTTCGCCCCAGAAAAACCAGCCAAGCCCGGTGGCCCAGACAAGGGCGGTGTAATCAAACGGGGCGACGGTTGGGGCGTCGGCAACCCGGAAGGCCTGGGTGATCAGGGTCATGCCGCTGGTGCCGACAAAGGCGATGGCGATGAAAAGCCCGATATCCTCCGCCCGGATCGGGGTCCAGAAATACCAAACGGCACAGGCACTAAGCAATGTGCTGGTGAAGCTGAGGTAAAACAGAAGCGTCCACATGCTTTCGCGGGGGTCGAGCAGGCGCGCACTTAGCATCAGAAGCGCATAGGTAAAGGCGGTCGCCACCGGCAAGAGCGAGACGGGCTCAAACGTTGCCGCACCGGGGCGCACAATCACCAGAACACCCAGAAAACCGACCATCACGGCCACCCAGCGCCGCCAGCCGACCCGCGCAATCAGCACCGATGAAATCGCGGTGATGAAGAGCGGGGCGACAAAGGCAAGGGCGGTGGCTTCGGCCAGTCCCATCAGATGGATGCTGGTGAAGAACATGATGGTCGCGGCGATCCAGATGACGGTGCGCATGAAATGCACGCCGATCCGATTGGACCGCAGGCCGCCCAACCCGACCATTTTAATCGCCAGCAGGGCGGCAAAGGGCAGGGCAATCGAATTGCGCAGAAAGATGATCTGGATCGGTGAATAATGATCCATCAATCCCTTGGCCAGGGCATCATTGACACACAGCAGGGCGACACCGGCACACATCAGAATGATGCCGGTCAGGTTGTGCTGGGGCTGTTGTGCATTCATGGTTCGTGGCGCTTTCCCTGTGTGATGGTGGGTTATCGCAATCACCATCTGTTTTCCGAGCTTTAGGGCAAAGTGCCGGTTGAGGCCAGAAAAGAAAGCGGTCGGTGGGGCTGCGGGTTCGATGGGTGGTTTTGAGGATGTGGCACGAAGGACTGGATTCCCGCCTGCGCGGGAATGACGGTTTAGGGGGGGAGGGCTATGCGCAACTTTATCGTCACTCTCGCGAAAGCGGGAGTCCATGGGGCCGTGGGTTCGGTCGCGAGGCCCCGATTATTGTCACGTGCCACAAAAGGCGGCATTCGGCTTTCTGCGAAATCAATTACTTAACATTTTCGATTGCCAGATAAGTTGTAAGCGTCGTGTCACGACTACCTTGACAGGGCCTGCGATATCCTTTCGGAGAGTGGATCAGTCCTGGGGGTCTATGTTCCAAGGAAGCAGGGCGTCGATCTTGTTGATCGGATGATCTGCAATGCGCTCAAGGACGGCGCTGAGGTATTTGCGCGGATCAAGGCCCTGCATCTTTGCTGTCTTGATGAGACTGTAAATGGCCGATGGCCAAAGGCCGGATGGCGCGTTCTGCGGCATTGTTGCTGATCTCGCATCTGCCATCATAAGCATACGTCCCACCGGGTCAGGGCATAACGCAACGCTCCGGCCAGATCGCTTTTGTCCGGTATCTTGCGCAAGGAATGCGCGAAGCAGTTTTTTGTTTCGCCAAGTTGCCTCAGGCTGTGAGACTGACGCACCGCCAAACGGTCATCAGGCGGCTTGTTGATAATTTGACGTTCAATGTCGAACAGATGCCCGATATGATCGAGTGCCTCCTTCGTCGGCTTCGATATGGAGATGACCGGTAAAGTCTTGCAGAACCGTCTGCGGATGAAGGCCCTTGCGATCAGGTGTATAGCTATAAAGGGCGGCTGGTGGCGTATCACCGCCATGCGGCCGTTCTTCTCGTGAAGATAAATCCATAACCGGTCCTGCCTTGTTTTCCCCCGGCCAAGCTCAAGGACAGGCACCGGTGTATCGTCGCATGGATATGCGACCCGGCCAGAACATGCCGTTCAATCGCATCAATCAGCGGCTCCATCAGGCTTGAACATTTGCCAACCCAGTTGGCCAGCAATGATCGGGACAGCTCCATGCCGCCGCAGGCATAAATGCCGCTTTGCCAGTACAACGGTAAATGATCGGCATATTTCGAGACCAGCACATGGGCGAGAAGATTGGCCGTGGGCATGCCGCGCTCAATCGGCAGGGACGGCATCGTTTCGCGCACTTCAAAAAGACGGCCATTGGACAGGCGAACAGTCCATCAAAAAGTTTGCCACGACGGATTTTCTGCCGGTCGGGAATCGTATTCTTCACGCGATTTTCGAAACTGATCCGAATTTTCAACAACCCATGTCCAAAGCGGGATCATGCGAATAAGCAGCCCCATTCCCAGCTCTGTCAGCTCGTATTCCACGCGTGGCGGCATCTCCACGAGATCATAACGTGTGACCAGCCCATCCCTCTCAAGCTGACGGAGGGTACGTGTCAACATTCTCTGGGTAACGCCATGCATTCGTCGTCCGATATCCGCATGGCGTAGTCTGCCATAGACACCCAAGGTGTGGATGATGCCCAGCGACCATCTGTTCCCTGCGTGGGTCAGAACTTCGCGCCTTACTCCGTCTTCATCCTCGCGAAGACCGTCGCAGACAGCTTGAGAATAGCTCAGCATTTCGTCTCTGGTCATCTTCCTGCCCTCCGGTATCACGCGTGTGCCTTCTTACGACAGCTTTCGAACTATGTCATCTATCCGGTCATATCAACGATGAGATTAGGAAGGATTTCCACGATGAACTATTCGCAAACAGTCGACGCACAGTCGATCTTGGTCATTGGTGCCGGAGAACTCGGCATGCCGGTTCTGCGCAATCTTGCACGTAAAGCCAAGGCGCATGAAGGGACAACGGTCAGCGTTCTCTTGCGGGCGGCCACCGTTGAATCCATCGATCCAGTGAAAAAGCGCGACGTCGCTGAAATTCGCGCATTAGGGATCGAGATCGTACCCGGAGATATCCTTGCCGCTTCGATAAGCGAGCTGGCAGCGATCTTTGCACCTTATGATACAGTGATCGGCTGCGCAGGCTTTTCCGCCGGTCGAAACACTCCAATGAAACTCGCAAAGGCTGCGCTTGAAGCCAACCTGAAGCGATATTTTCCTTGGCAGTTCGGTGTCGATTTTGACGTCATCGGTCGCGGCAGCCCCCAGGACCTGTTCGACGCCCAGATTGATGTGCGTGAACTCCTGCGCGGCCAAGACAAAACGGACTGGGTCGTAATTTCCACGGGAATGTTCACGAGCTTTTTATTCGAACCAATATTTGAGGTCGTTGATCTCAAAAAGAATGCGGTCCACGCGCTGGGCAGCCTGGATACGGAAGTTACGCTGACGACCCCTGATGATATCGGTGCCTTGACCGCAGAGGTGGTCTTTGCTCAACCGGCGATCCGAAACGAGATCGTCTACCTTGCGGGTGACACGGTGACGTATGGGGAGGTTGCAGACAAGCTTCAGACTGTGCTTGGGCGTCCGTTTACGAAATCGGAATGGACAGTTCCTCAGCTCAAATCGGAGCTTGCACAGGACCCCGACAACCACATCAAGAAATATCGGGCTGTCTTTGCCGAAGGGAAGGGTGTGGCATGGCCCAAACGCGACAGCTTCAATGAGCGGAATGGCATCAATGTCACGACCGCTGAGGAGTGGATCAGAGAAAACCTTCGCTCCTGAGGGCGATGATACGGTCTACAGTCTCAGATGCTGTCGGGTTGTGGAGTTTCCTGGGGCGTGATGATTTCATCATTTCCGGCGAGAATTTCATCTTCTCTGGCGAAAATTTCAACTTTTCTGGCACTCGACAATTATTTCAGACAAACAAAAAAACGCCGCCCCGAGAAGGAGCGGCGTTTTGCGTTTGGGACGCGAGATGCGGATTGATCAGATCGCGGTGGCGCGGTTGGCTTCGATATAGATTTCGCGGAGCCGCTTGGCGATCGGGCCCGGCGTGCCGTCGCCGATTTTTTTGCCATCGACTTCGGCGACCGGGCAGACGAAGGCCGAGGCCGAGGTTGAGAAGGCTTCCTTGGCGGCATAGACTTCATCGACGGTGAACAGGCGTTCTTCGACCTTGAGCTGCAATTCTTCGGCGCATTTCAGGACGGCCTTACGCGTGATGCCGTGCAGGATGTCGTTGGAAAGCTGCCGGGTGACGATGACGTTATCCTGCGTCACGATATAGGCGTTGTTTGACGAGCCTTCGGTGACATAGCCATCGAGCACCATCCACGCATCATCGGCCCCCTTGGCGGCGGCTTCGGTTTTGAGAAGCGACGCATAAAGAAGCTGCACGGTTTTGATGTCGGAGCGGCGCCAGCGGACATCCGGGTAGGTCAGGATTTTCTGGCCGCGTTCGGCCAGCGGCGATTTGATCAGGGATTTCGACTGCGTGAACAGAACAACCGTGGCCGGGGTGTCATCCTTGATCGCGAAATCACGGTCACCGGCCGATCCGCGCGAGATTTGCAGGTAAACCAGGCCTTCGGTGATGTTGTTGCGTTTGACCAGTTCGCGATGGATTTCAAGCAGTTCGTCGATATCGGCCTTGTATGTAAAGCCGAGTTCCGAGAGCGAACGCGCCAGACGGGTCATGTGGCCGTTGAAATCGATCAGCTTGCCATCAAGTACCGAGGTGACTTCATACACGCCGTCGGCAAACAGGAAGGAACGGTCAAAGATCGAAATCTTGGCTTCATTTTCCGGCAGATAATCGCCGTTCACATAAACAGTACGCATGTCATCTTCCTGTCTGTTCGGGAACCGGTCGCAATGGTGCGGGCATTCGCGAGCGTTACATCATATACCATTTCGATAGCACAGAGCAGGCGGGTTTGTCGCGCCGCGCTTTGGTTGTTGCGTATAAAAGGTGGAAAATTGCCTTTGTGGCCTTTGGGATGCCGCAATGTTGCACATATATGCGTTTATTGGTGTTCAGGGCCGCAGAACATTCGATGAAAATCTTTTGAAATTAGTGTTTGACCTGAACTTAACTTGAGGTCCTATGGTTCTGCTCCTGAGATAGAAGTTCTTCGATATACCGCCCATACCGCCCCGAACGGACAAGACACGGAGCCACCCGATGAATACGCATCTGCCGATGAGTGCCCCCAAATTCGATGATGCCACGATCCATTCCAGCGTGCAGAACGCGATTGACGCAAGCTGGGCGAAGCCCTTTAACCTGCCGGAACCGCAGGTCGATCTGGATGCCTATTTTGCCCGGATCGGCTATGACGGCCCGCGCGAGGCGAGCCTTGAGGTTTTGCGCGATCTGCATGCGCTCCATCCCGCGCATATCCCGTTCGAGGCGATCAATGTGCTGTGCCGCAAGGGCGTGAGCCTTAACCCCGATGATATCGACCGCAAGATCATTTTTGACGGGCGTGGTGGATATTGCTTTGAGCAGAACGGCCTGTTCCGGCGTGTGTTGCGCAGCCTTGGTTTCGAGGTCGAAAGCCTTGCCGGGCGGGTGTTGTGGGGCTATTCCGAGAGTGATGGCCCGCGGCCGCGTTGCCATATGGCGATGCGCGTCACACTGGATGGCGAGGCGTGGCTGGTTGATGTCGGGCTGGGCGGATGTGTTCCGACCGCGCCGCTTTTGCTGGGCGTTTCGGTGCCGCAGGTGACCCCGCATGATACCTTCCGCGTGCGGGAACGCAATGGCCGTTACCTGACGGAGCTTGAACGCGACGGGGTGTGGAAGCCGGTGCATGAGGTCGATATCGTCCCGGTCGAGGATATCGATTACGAAGTGATGAACTTTTATGCCAGCACCCATCCCGAAAGCGGCTTTGCCAAGGTTCTGATGGTGGCGCGCAGTGCGCCGCATGCAAGGTTTACCTTGTTAAACAACCGTCTGACCATCCGGTTGCGGACGGGCGAGGAAGAGGTGCATCACCTGTCGGTCGGCGATGTCGAGCAGACATTGAGCGATATTTTCGGGATCAGCGTTGATCCGTCGTGGCGGAGCTACCTTGAGGACGTGATCGCCAGTGCCGAGGCCGTGCGCAGGCAGGGGTAAGGCCGCGAAATTCAGATAATAAAGGGCCGTGGCGTTGATGCTGCGGCCCTTTTGCATGTGGGGTCAGTAATTGACCGTCAATTCATGCCGGTTCATCAGGCTTTCAAACGTGCCGTTCTGCTTGACGGTGGCGAGGGCTGTGTTGAAGCGTTCGAGCAGTTCATCGCCGTTCGGGTAATCCTTTGAGGTCATCAGGAAAAGCCCCGATCCTTCAAGCAGCGGTTTTTCAATCGTATAGAATTTTTCGACTTCTTTTGGCGGGAAAAGGTTTCGGATGGTGTACCAGCCGACGGAGCGCGCGGTGGAGAACAGGTCAATCCGGCCGATGTGAAGCATTTTGAAATTCTGTTCTTCGGTCAGGGCATATTCGACGGAAAGCCCGGCTTCCTCAAACCATGGCTGATAATAATATCCCTGTATCCCGCCAAGGCGGTAGGGTTTGAGATCAGAGAGTTCTTCATAGTGAATGGCCGGTTTGCGACCGTTCGCGTTATAGGCGAAAAACGGGGAATCTTCGATATAGAGTGCATCAGAGAAATTGAATTTTCGCGCGCGTTCTTCGGTGCGGCGATAGGGCAGCGTGCCCCATGCTTCGAGATTTTCAACATCCTGTTCGCCGCGCTTCCACGGTTTGAAATGAAATTCAAACGTGACATTCATTTCATGGCCGATGGCATCAAACAGATCAGGCAGGAAGCTTCCATCCGCGTCGGCGTGCGCATAGGGCGGGTAATCGTTGGTGACGATGACCAGCGTTTCGGTTGCGTGTGCCGATGGCAGTTCATGCGCGTTGGCGTGCGTCTGAACGTTTGTCTGGGCGAGCAGCAAAAGGGCGGCTGCGAGCCCGATTTTGCGAAAAAATGTCATCCGCGTCCTTTCCCGATGCCCCGGGGCGATTGGTTGCGGTGTTCTGTGGTGGTCGCAATTCAACCGTGTGTTTCATTGTATATGGGTAGGGCAGAAGAACTTTGCAGGGGGATGCAGGTTTGGCTTTGAGGTATCGGGCATAAAAAAAAACGCGCCGCATGGGGGATGCGGCGCGTGAAGTCGGGCAGATGTTGAGGGAGGCAGGGGTTGAAGATCAGTTGGTGTTGGCGGCCTTCAAGATCAGGTCGGCAACAGCTTTGGGGTGGGAAACCATGACGACGTGGGAGGCGCCATCAATCACGACGGTTTCCTGTGAATTCGCACGTTCCGCCATGAATTCCATTGCCGCCGGCGGGATGTTTTTATCAGCCGTGCCATAGATGTGGTAGGACGGCAGGTCTTTCCATGCGGTATCGCCAGACGGCTCGTTCAATGCAAAGTCGGTGACCGGGCGTTGGGCAATCGCCATCAGGCGGGCCTTGTCAGCCGGGACGTCGGCGGCAAATTGCGCGTGGAATTTCGCCGGATCGATATAAAGATCATTCACACCGTTGCCGAGCGGAACCGGGGCTGCCAGGGCTTCACCCAATGTGCCGCCGGGGAATTTTGCTGCCAGTTCGGCAATGGTTTCACCCTTTTCCGGGGCGAAAGAGGCGACATAAACCAGCGATTTCACATTGGCTGCACCGGTTGCGGCGTTGCTGATGACCGGCCCGCCGTAGGAATGACCGACCAGAACCACCTCACCCGGAATGCTGTCGATAAGCGAGCGGGTATAGGCGGCATCGCCCGAAACACTGCGCAGCGGGTTGGCAACGCTGATCACGCGATATCCTTCGTCCTGCAGGATCGGCGCGACACCGTCCCAGCTGTCAGAGGCGGCAAAGGCACCATGGACCAGAAGGATGGTTGGTTTGGTGTTGGCGGCATTCGCGGCCGCAGTGTCAGCGGCAAAGGCCGGAGATTGAGCGGCCATCAGGCCAAAAGCAAAAGCGGTCGCCTTGAGCAGGTTTTTCACATTCAGCATTTTCATCTTCCTTTTCCCGGTTTCGCCGATGACCGGCCAAACGTTGTTTCGATGAAATGCTTGTAGCCGTGAATTTATGATCGCGCAATATTAAATCGTGTGCGATTTAATCACGTGCAATCACATAAGCGTGAGGTCGGTGTTATGGCCCGTGAGCGGGCGGGGCGGGTTCGAGGCCGAAATCCCAAAGTTTGGGGATTGAAATTGCAGGGGGGATCAAAAGGTCGGCAAAAGCAAACAGGCCCGGAGAGTTTGTCCGGGCCTGTTGCAGTTTGCGCGTGTTTTATATCGTTGCCTGTCTTTACGTCAGGCCGCTTTCACGGCGTTCAAGAACGTCTCGACTTTCTGGCGCAGGGTTTCGGCCTGTTCGGACAGGTCCCCCGATGCGGCAAGCACCTGTTCGGCCGCCGCACCGGTTGAGGCTGCGGCTTCGTTGACGCCGTGAATGTTTGAGGTTACCTCGGTGGTTCCGTCAGATGCTTCCTGAACATTGCGGTTGATTTCCTGGGTTGCGGCACCCTGTTGTTCAACGGCGCTTGCGATGGTGGCCGAAATTTCGCTGATTTCGGCAATTGTCGTGCTGATGGAACCGATGGCAATCACCGCTTCCTCGGTTTCGGACTGGATCATTGTGATCTGGCTGGTGATTTCGTCCGTCGCCTTTGACGTTGCATTGGCGAGGTTTTTGACCTCTGCTGCGACCACGGCAAACCCTTTTCCGGCCTCGCCCGCGCGGGCGGCCTCGATCGTGGCGTTAAGGGCCAGAAGATTGGTCTGGGCTGCGATATCGCTGATCAGGCCGACAACATCGCCGATTTTCTGGGCTGCTTCGGCAAGGCCGCGGACCTGGGCGTTGGTGCTTTGGGCTTCGGCAACGGCTTTGCTGGCGACCTGTGCGGACTGGCTTACCTGATGGCTGATTTCAGAAATCGAGGCGCTCAGTTCCTCGGAGGCGCTGGCCACCGTCTGTACATTGTTTGATGCCTGTTCGGCCGCGGCGGCGACAACCGTGGACTGGCGGCTGGTTTCCTCGGCAGTTGCGGTCATGGATGTTGCAGTTGCCTGCATTTCGGTCGCGGCAGATGCTACGGTTTTCAGAACCACGGACACATCGCTGTCGAAATCGTTGGTCAGTTTTTCGATCAGTCTGGTCCGCGCTGCCTGCTGTTTCTGGGCCTCGGCCTCTTGGGCGGCGAGTTCGTCGGCCTTGATCATGTTTTCCTGAAACACCAGAACGGCTTTGGCCATGTCGCCAATTTCGTCCTCATGATTCTGGCCGGGGATCAGGATGGTTTTATCGCCATCGGCAAGTTTGCGCATTGTCGTCGTGATCGCCACAATCGGGCGGGATATTCCGGCCCCGATGAACCAAGCGGCAACCATACCGACAATAACAGCGACAACGGCAATTATTTCGGTAACCACGATCTCGAACTCGATGCCGTTGATCGTCTGGTCCGCAAGTGCATCCTGTTCCTGCTTGCTGGCAATCCGGATCTCTTCGATTGCCGTTGCAATTCGGGCACCAATCACGTCAAGCTCACTTTCGATGATTTCCTGGCGCTCGGATGCATCATTGCTTGCGCTGAATTTATTCAAAGATGCAAGGAAAGCCTGAAAGTCCTGTTCTGCCTGACGGGCAGCCGCGATTTTGCTTTGACTGTCAAGGATGGCGATAAGCTTCTTGTTCATGTCAAGTGCGGTCGACAGCTTGCCGACGGCTTGCTCTCTTAGCGCGCTTGACGAATTGGTTTGATAGGTCGCAATGCCGATACGCGCATCCTGAATATTGGCAAGCACGTAGGATGACTGGTTCGATATTTCCGCCAGCTCGTGATATTTCGCGAAGTTATCTTCTGCGCGATAAAGGGAGAAGACGGAAATAATCGCCAAGACCCCCAAAAGCACGAGAATGATCCCGAACCCGCCAAATACTTTGTGGGATATCTTGATTTTACCAAAAAACGACATTTTAACTCACCAAAATTTCTAAACGCACATCCTCTCGAACGTGCTCTATTTTGAATAGCATTACTACTCATATGGATAGTTATACGATACTTTGGTAGGTTTGGTTTGCCGCCGTGTGATGTTATTCACCTTTGGGTGGAGAGGGAAAAAAACGCGCCGCAAAGAAGGATGCGGCGCGTATGGGATGGCCCAAAGGACAACAGGTTTTTGAGAGATCAGAATTTCATTCTGAACCCGGCACTGGCGGCATGTTCGCGGCGGCTTTTGGAGATCGAGGGCTGGTAATCTGCATAGAAGCTCCAGCCATCGTCATCGGCAAGGGTCATGCCGAGATTGCCGACCAGTGTATCGCGGTCGGTTTCGCTGCCTGCGACCGTGAAGGAGGATGTGCCGGTAAAGGCCAATGTGGTGCTGTTGGCTGTCGGGCCAAGGTGATGGTCCCAGCCAAGACGGAATTGCGGGATCAGGGTTTTGCCATTGCCGGTTTCAAACATGCCCGCCATCCTTAGCCCGAGGCTTGCGGTTCCGGTCAGGGTGCTGACAGATGCGCGTGACAGATTGGCCGATCCGGCCCCGGTTTCGGTAAAGGCGTCATGATCGTTCCAGAGCACGCCCAGCGCGCCATAGGGTACAAGCCGCCAGTTAGGGGCAACGTCAAATCCCCTTGCCAGTTCAAGATTGGCATTGAGCGCATTGTCGGTGTAATCCGCCGTGGCGGTACGATCAATACCGCCAAAAACAAGATTACGGCGGCTGTCATTTGCCGTTCGGGTCCAGCCGGCCTGCCCGGAAAGCCGCAAATCATCGCCAAGGTCACGTGTGCCATAAAGCCCGGCCATGAAATTGCGACTATCGAGGGTGGCATCCCGGCCAGCCTGACGGTTCCTGGCGTCGGCATAACCGAAATAGACCCCCAGAATGGTGGTATCGGAAAGCTGTGTGTCAAAGCCGCCAACCATGCCGGTCCATTGGTAATCGGTGGTGTCGGCATTGCCATCACCATCGATCCGGCCGGTTGCCCCAATCGCCTGAAGCCAGATGGCGGAGGCGGACTGTGGCGCATTTTCAGTGCCCAGCGACAGCATGTTTGCGTCACTTGCCATCGGACCGGAACGGGCAAAGCCGGTAAGTTCGGCGGGGGACAGGGTGCTGGCGGCGACAAGGGACCCGCTGGTGGTTTGGGCAATGGTGCGGCTGCGGTTCAGATCGGCAAGGCGTGCGCCGATCTGGCCGGTGGCCTGATGGGTGATGCGGGCATTCATGGCAGGGGCGGCGGCAAAGATATCGCCCGAGAGCTGTTGATAGGCGTGCTGTGCCCCGGCATTCGTCAGGCCAAGAATGGCGTTGCTGATGGTGGTGCCGTCCGTGCCCGAAAGGTTGCCGATCTGGCCAGCGACGGCTTTTTGATTGGGGGTTGTGGCAATGTCGGTAAAGCCGCTGGCGTTGCGGGTCAGTGTCAGGGAGACATCATTGCCAGTGCCGCCCGTGGTCGAATTGCTGGCATCATAAAAGGCAAGCTGATTGTCAATTGTTGCGAAATCGCCGGTAATTGCATCAACACCATCATTTTCGATAATCACATAATTATAGGTCGTTTGGCCGGAGAAATTGTTCCCCGATACGCCTTTGATCCGCAGCGTCGAGCCGGTGATATCGACCGTGCCAGTCACGATGACCTTATCGGAATTTCCTGCGCTATCCACCTCGATCTCGAGGATGGAACCGGCATTGAGGAGATAGGCACCATTGACGGTTTGTGTGCCGATGGAATTGCCCGGCGCATGAATGCCGCCTGATGAGATGGTGGTTTGCCCGACGGTTCCCGTGCCGCCAAGGGTGGCACCGTTCGCGACCGTGACGGCAGAGGCAATTGATCCATTGACCGCAAGGCGGCCCGCAGAGACGGTCGTGGTGCCGGAATAGGTGTTGGCGCCGCTGAGTGTGACGGTGCCGGTGCCGGTTTTGGCAAGCGCCCCGGTTCCGGCCAGAACGGCACTGATCGTGCCCGACTGGGTCGCGAAAGTGCCCGATGATGACAATGTGCCGTTTGACACGGTTGCGCCATTGATCGTGATGGTGCCGGTGCGGGTCTGTGTTGTCGTGCCGAGATCAAGCGTTCCACCGGTCAGGTTAAGCGTCCCGGCGGCATCCCCGAGTGTTCCCGATCCTGACAGGGTTAATGTTCCCGCCGAAAGGTCCGTTGCGCCGGTATAGGTGTTGGCGGCACTAAGTGTGACGGTGCCGGTGCCGGTTTTGGTCAGCGCCCCGGTCCCTGCCAGAACGGCACTGATGGTGCCCGACTGGGTCGCGAAAGTGCCCGATGATGACAATGTGCCGTTTGACACGGTTGCACCATTGAGTGTGATGGTGCCGGTGCGGGTCTGTGTCGTGGTGCCGAGATCAAGCGTTCCACCGGTCAGGTTAAGTGCGCCTGCGGCATTTCCGAGTGTTCCCGATCCCGACAGGGATAATGTGCCCGCCGAAAGGTTTGTTGCGCCGGAATAGGTGTTGGCGGCACTGAGTGTCAGGGTGCCTGCGCCGTTTTTGGTTAGTGCCCAACTGCCGGTGCCGCCTGATCCGGCCTGATCGGTGATGGTATTGGCAAGGGTTTGCGTGTTGCCGGTATCAGGATTGAAGGTCAGGGTGCCGCTGCCTTGCAGGAAAACACCATCGCCAAAGGCAGAGCCGTTCTGTGCCGTGCCCGCCGCACCGGTTCCGCCGGTTCCGCCGGTGACGGTGTTGTTATTGACGGTCAGGGTTCCGGCGATGGTCAGGGTTGCGCCATCCATGACAAAGATGGCACCCCCGGCCCCAAGGCCACCACCCCCGGCAGCCTGAGCGATGGTGCCGCTCGATACACCGTCGCCAGCGCCAAATCCGCCCTGACCGACATTGGCGGTGCTGCCAAGGCCGCCGCCGCCACCCCCGCCACCAAAACCGCCATCACCCCGGAATGCGCCACCCCCGCCGCCAAAACCGCCATTGCCGATGCCGCCGCCGCCGCCACCAAAACCGCCATCGGGGTCTTCGATAAACGTGCCATCGATGCCGTTGACACCGCCGCCGCCGACCGACTGGTCGCCAGAACCGCCGCCGCCACCATTATTGCCGCCCGTACTGCCACCGCCGCCGGAATCGGCGCCATCCCCACCGGCACCTTCGCCCTGGGCGATCCCGTCACCGCCATTGCCCCCATTTGATCCACCGGTTGCCCCGCTGCCAAGGCCGCCGCCGCCGCCGGAAATGCCACCGGCAGCAACGCCGCCATCGCCCCCCATACCGCCACCCCCGCCGGTGATCCCCCCTGTGGTTTGTGCACCGCCATCACCGCCGGTTGCGGCATTGTTCTGGGCGACAAGATTGCTGATGGTGACGCTTGCGCCATCCTTGACGAACAGGGCCCCGCCAAGCCCGGCCCCGCCGCCGCCGGCCTGACCGGCATCGCCGCCGGAAGCAACGGCGTTTTCAATGGTCAGGTCGTTGATTGCCACGGTACCGGAATAAACGAACAGGCCGCGATACGCGTTATTGCCACTCAGCGTATTGCCATTGCCGTTCAGGGTGATGTTGCTGTTCAGCGCGTTCAGGTCGCCGCTGGTCAGCGTGATGGTGCCCAGGCCGACCTGGACATCGATGGTGTTGGTGCCACCCGCAGCATTGGCATCAAAAATCGCCTGACGCAGGGAACCGGCACCGCTATCGGCGGTGTTGGTGACATTGAAAGTTGCGGCCTGTGCTGATCCGATTGGTGCGGCGCATAACAGGATCAGGGGGACAAGGCCGTATCGGGCATGTGCAAAGATACCACGCCAGCAGGAGAATTGACGTGCCCGCCGGGATGGTTGATGCAGGTCCATATGACAGCACGCCTTCAGTCATGAGAAATGATGATTTCCCATTCCTTTGGGCTGCTTTTGCAAAGGGCACAACCCGCTATCTGAGAGCGTGGACTTTATTCTGCGCAATGTGGATAAGGGCTTGCGCAAAGTGGATAATTGGCAGGTTTTTAGGAAATCAGAACTTCATCCTGAACCCGGCACCGAAAGCATGTTCGTGGCTGTTTTCCGAGATCGAGGGCTGGTAATCGGCGTAAAGGGTCCAGCCGTCGTCATCGGCAAGGGCAAAGCCGAGATTGCCGACCAGCCGGTCGCGGTCGGTTTCGCTGCCCGAGACGGTGAAGGACGGGGTTCCGGCAAAGGCGAGCGTGGTGCTGTTGGAAACCGGGCCGATATGATGATCCCATCCCAGACGGAATTGCGGGATCAGGGTTTTGTCATCGCCGGTATCGATCATGCCGGCAAAGCGCACGCCAAGGCTTGCGGTGCCTGAAAGGTCGTCATCGGCCGCGCGCGAGATATTGGCAGAATCTGCCCCGGTTTCGGAAAAGCTGCCATAGCGGTTCCAGATCACGCCAAGCCCGCCATAGGGTTCCGCCCGCCAGTTCGGGGCAATCGCAAAGCCCTTTGCCAGTTCGAGATCGGCATTAAGCGCATTGTCGGTGTAATCGGCGGTGGCGGTGCGGTCGATGCTGCCGAAATCAAGGTTGCGGCTGCTGTCGATGCCGATGCGGGTCCATCCGGCCTGCCCGGACAGGCGCCAGTCATCGCCGAGATCATGCGTGCCATAGACCCCGGCCATCAGATTGGCGGAATCAAGGGTGGCGTCGCGGCCACTTTGGCGACTGTTGCCATCGGCATAGCCGAAATAAATGCCAATAGTGGTGGTTTCCGAAAAGCGGGTGTCATAGCCGCCGATCATGCCTGCCCATTTGTAATCTGTGGCATCGATATTTTCATCACCGTCAACCCGGCCTTTGCCGCCAATCGCCTGAAGCCAGATGGCAGACCCGGTTTGCAGGCTGCCTTCATTACCAAGGGCGAGCAGGGGCGTGTCCGCATCGGTTACGATATGGTCGGACGCGGCCGGACCGGCGGAAGCAAACCCCGCCAGTGCGGCGGGTGAAAGTGTGCCTGCGGCGACGAGAGTTCCGGCCGTGCTGCTGTTGCTGTTAAGGGAGGCCAGACGACCGCCGATCTGCCCGCCAGCCTGGCGGGCGATCTGGCCGTTGATGGCGGTGGTGCTGGCGTGAACATCGCCGGAAAGCTGTTCATAGGCGCGCTGGACTTCGGCAGTGGTCAGCCCCTGAAGGGCGGCACGGATGGTGGCACCATCAGCCCCCGGAAGATCGTCGATAACAGCCGCAACCGCCGACTGGTTGCCGGTGACGGCGTGATCGGTAAAATCGGTGTCGTTACGTGTGAGGCTAAGTGTTACATCGTTACCGGTGCCGTCACTATAGGCAACGGAGGCATCGTAAAAGGCGAGCTGGTTGTTGATGCTGTTGAACGTGCCAACAACCGCATCGACCCCGTCATTGACGATGATGATGTGGGTATAATTGTCCTGACCGGACATATCATTATCGGGCAGGCCAAGAATGCGCAGCGTCGCACCACCAACATTGACCGTACCATTGACGATCACCTGATCGGCATTGCCTGCTGAATTGACTTCGATTGCCAGGATTGAACCACTGTTAAGGGTATAGTTGCCATTGATGGTCTGGGTGCCGATGGAGTTGCCCGGCGCGTGAATGCCGCCCGAGGCAATGGTGGTGCCGCCAACGGAGCCAGTGCCGCCAAAGGTGGCGCCATTCTGAACCGAAACGTTTGATGCGGCGATTGATCCGTTAACCGCAAGGGTGCCGTTCGAAACGGTGGTGGCACCGGTATAAGTGTTCGTGCCTGAAAGTGTCAGCATGCCGCCGCCCGATTTGTTCAGGCTGCCGGTGCCTGAAACCACCCCGGCATAGGTCAGGTCGTTGCTGCGATTGAAGGCAAGTGCAGCATTGTTTGTAATATTGCCGGTGATTGCCCCGGTGGTGCCACCATTGCCGATCTGGAGCGTACCAGCCGAAATGGTGGTGGCACCGGTATAGGTGTTGTTGCCTGTCAGGGTCAGGGTGCCTGCCCCCTGTTTAGTGAGGCTGCCGTTGCCTGAGGCCACCCCGGCAAAACTCAGATCATTGCTGCGATTAAAGACGAGCGATCCGCTGCTGCTGATGGTGAAGTCCCCGCCAAGTGCCCCTGTGGTGCCGCCATTGCCGATCTGTATGATGCCCGCAACTAGTATGGTTTCACCGCTATAATTCGATGAATCCCCGGTCAGAATCAGCGTTTCCGTGCCGTATTTCCGGAACCGACCGTTGCCGGTCATGACATCGGAATATGTCTGGGAACTGTTGATTGTAAAGTCGACCTGGCCATTATTGGTGAAGTCACCGGTCACCTGCCCGTTTTCGGAGGCAACGAGAAAGCCGGTAATGACGAGGCTGCCGGTATTGTTAAGCGCGGTGCCATAAAGCCGTATGGTTCCGTCAAGGGTGATGGTGCCCGCATTATTCAGAATGCCGGTTTTGGTGCCGGTGCTGTTGCCAATATCTATAATACCATTGATGTCAAGCGTACCGGTATTGGTCAGCGTTCCGTAATTTCTGAGCGTGCCGTTGGCTTCGATGAGGCCGCCATTGTAAGAGCCGGATGCATAGTCCGGTGAGTCGGCAACATCGTCGGAGAGAACCTGAATGTCGAGGGCCGGAACGTTGATGGCTTGCGCCGCGACACTGCGGGGCATGGCAAGCGGGATCAACCCTGCGGCAAGGGAAATGCCGCACAGCACAGTTGTATTGCGCAGCGTGTTACGAGAGCATCGCCGCGATAGGAGATTTTGCATGGTTATCTGCCCGTTAGTCCCAGATTGTCCCCAAGTCGGGCAGTTTTGTTTTCGGGTTGTTTCCCGCCTGTCCCGTGTTTGGCTTTAGGCAGCGGGAAAAAGATACGCAACTGTAAATGGACCAACGAACATGCAGTGTCGACGAATCGACAAAACTGCATATCAAAATCAATCAAATAAGGTATTTGGCGGTGGGGGCGTGGCGAAAAATCCGGATTGCGATTTAGACGCCGAGTTTGCTGCGCAGTTCGCGGCGGTAGGGGCGTGAGACGCTTTGGGTTTCATCAAGAATGCGCAGGCTGACTTCCCAGCGATCTCCGTTGGTGCCGGCATGGCGGTTTAGTTCCGCGACATGATGCAGATTGACAATGGTGGTGCGGTGGATGCGGTGAAAAGTGCCCGGCGGCAGCATTCCGGCCCAGACCGAAAGCGGACGCAGGTCCGTCATGGAGGATCCATCTGACAGAAACAGGGTGGTATAATCCCGTGCCGAACGCAAACAGACGATTTCAGCCGATGTTACGCCCCGGACCCGCCCGAAGGTGCGGATATAGATCAGCGGATCGGCTGACAGGCGGGCAACCGGTTGTCTGTTTTGCTGGACGGGGATGCTGTTGCCATAACGTGCAAGTGCAATCAGGGCGGTACAGCGTGACAGAGCCGATGTGACGCCAATATTCCAGTGCATATGCCCGCGCGTGGCATCAAAACCGATACAGGCGCGAAGGCGGCCTTCGTAAAAGACCGGGATGCAGAGAACGCTTTTGTCGTTCTGGCGCAGCATTTCGGCCTGAAGATCGCGGGCGGGACGCGGAAGGGTGGTTACATCGTTGATCATGACCGCCTGATTGGCCGCAAGGTACTGTTGCAGCCAAGCGATCATGGTGACAGGGGTGTCCTGCAGATCGGTAACGTGCGAGGTGACGGTTTCGCGGCTCCATTCATGGGTGTTGCGAAAGCGCAAAAGCGTTGCGTCATATTCGAACATCCATGCCCGGTCGGCATTGGCGGCAAGCCCGGTCCTTTCGAGAATGCCGGTAATTGCCGCGTCACACGGTTGTGTCAGCAGCATTTGTGCGGTTTGGAAAACCCAGTCGTCGCACGGATCGTTCGCGCCATCCCGATATTCGGGTGACGGCGATGACAGATCGAAAATTTCAAAAGGCGGGTGCGCAAAACCTTGCGCACCGGATTGTGGCACGTCCAATAGCATGGCCTGGTTATCCAACCTGAATTTTGTTTTGCTATTATTTCAGATGGTTACACGTTTGCGAGTGGATCGCAATAGTTTGGCGCATGCTGTCCCGGTCAACTGTGGGGGTATCGGGTGTGTTCGGGTTTAGTTTGCCATCGTCTCGTTCGCCTGATTGGAAAGGTCATCCATATAGGCCAGTAGATCGGCGATGGTTTCAGGCGTGAAGGTGAATTCCGGCATGGTCAGTTGGTCGTGGGAAACGGTGATACCTTCGGCGAGCGCCTCTTCGAGGTTTTCAATCGGCCAGCGCTGGCCGAAGCTTGCCAGCGGCGGGGCGGTGGTGATGGCCGGGTCGGGATAGGGATCACCGGCAAATTCCATATGGCAGCGCAGGCAGGTTTGTTCGGCAATCGATTTGCCGCGCGCGATATCGCCCTGTTCCTCGCCGCGATGGGCCAGCTGGTTGCTGACGATCAGGAAGGTGGCGGCGGCGGCCCCGGTGATCAGGATGACGAGGCTGCTTTTGCGGATTCTGGTTTTCATGGCGGTTTCCCCCTTTCTTGCTTGCGCGGAGTATAGCGCCATTTGGTAAAGGAACGTTTTCGAATGTGGCGGGGAAGATTGCGAAAGATATTGATAATCAGTCTTAATATCTGCTAGTGACGTTTCCGGTTTCCGATACGCCATTGTTTGTGCCGGTCCAGAAGGAAGATACGGCTTTGTCCGCGAACCCCAATGCCCTTGTCCTTTTCATGTCGCACCGTCCGGCGCTGGTGAATTATGCCAGCAGCATCACGGGCAATCGCGTGCAGGCCGAGGATCTGGTGCAGGAAGCGTGGTTGCGGTTTGACGCGGCATCGGACGGGCGGCTGATCGAGGATGCGACGGGGTATCTTTACCGGATCGTGCGCAACCTGGCGCTCGATAGCAAACGCAGGCTGGTGCGTGAAAGCTGCCTGACATCGGCGGGGGATTATGACGAAGCCGCCCGGACATCACCCGATGTCGCCCCGGACCCGGAAACCGTCGCCCTTTACAAGGATGAATATGCGATCGTGATGGCGGCGATGGATGAATTGCCCGAACGCACCCGCATTGCATGCGAGATGCATCGGTTTGGCGGCGCGAAGCTTAAGGAAATTGCCGCCTTCCTCGATATTTCCGTGCCGCTGGCGCACAAGCTGGTGGCGGACGGGATCGAGCATTGCAAGCAGCGGCTGGATCAGGCATGAGCCGGTTTCACAATATTTATAGAAAAAAGTTCCGCAAATGCGTTTAGTAGTTGCAGGGATTTTGGCTTTGGTTTTTTTCGGGGCAGGCCGGTCCGCACCCGCAATTTGCGAGACCGACCGGGGATAGAGACGAGAATGGCAGCGAACACAGATGCGATCCCGCCGCAGGCCTCACGGGAGGCGACCGACTGGCTGATCCTGTTGCAGGAAGAGCCGGACGATCAGGATATTCTGCGCGCATTCGCGGCATGGTGTGATGCCGACCCGGCCCATATGCAGGCATGGAACGCAACCCGCCTGGCAGCCGATGTGATGGCGGCAGGTGTGCCCGAACATGCCGACCGATGGCAGCCGTTTGTGCATGAGATGCGGGCGGGCGGTGACGGATCATCTGTTTCATCATCATCGCGTAAAGACAATATTGTCCGCCCGACGTTCGGACGGCGGAAGATGCTGCTTGGTGGCGGGCTTGCAATTGCCGCATCGCTTTTTGCCGCCGTGGTCGGGCCGGGGATCGTTAGCCGTGCCGTGACCGGCTGGCAGGCCGATTATGTGACCGACACCGCCGAAATGCGGACCATCACCCTTGCCGATGCCAGCACGGTGACGATGGCACCGGAAAGTGCGATCCGGGTGCGGTTTGAGGCGGGGGAGCGCCATATCGCGCTTTTGGGCGGTGAAGCGTTTTTTGACGTGACGCCCGATCCAAAACGGCCATTCCGGGTATCGTCGGAGGATGTCGATGTCACGGTGCTGGGCACCGGGTTTGACGTGCGGCGCAATGATGCCGGTACGCTGGTTGCGGTCGAACATGGATTGGTGCGGGTCGGATTTGATGCGATTAACCCGCCGGTTCATGAAATGCTTGAAGCCGGACAAAGTGCCAGTGTGACATGGCAGGGGGCGGTGGCGCGTGGCAGCCTTCCGGCCGGGCAGATCGCGAGCTGGCGACAGAACCAGCTGATTGCGCAGGATCAGCCGTTGGGCACCGTGATTGACGGGTTGCGGCGTTATTATCCGGGCCGGATCATCATCACCGATGATGCGCTGGCGACCCGGACGGTGACGGGGGTTTATAACCTTGCCGATCCGCTGGCAGCCCTTCGCGGGATTGCGCGGGCGCAAAATGCCGTGGTGCGGCAGGTGACACCGTGGATTTTGCTGGTGTCGGCATCCTGAGAACGGCCTGAAACAGCCCGTTTGACAAAAATCTGAAAAATTTCCCGAAGTTTTTTTGAAAAAAATCCCCTGAGGCGCGTTTTGTGTTTTAAGCGCAAATGAGAAGCGTTTTTATTCTCATTTGCGATCGTGGATGTGACGCAGAACGGAGATGACGGAATGACCACAGGGGGTAAGGCGGGCATGCGGAGCCGCAGCAGACAGACGGTTTTCGCAGGCGCGCTTTTGGTGACAAGCGCATTGGTGCCGGTATTGATTGCGGCACCGGCGATGGCACAGCAACAGGTGGCGCAAAGCGGGGCGGGGGTCCTTGGCGCGTCACATGCGTTTGATATCCCGGCGCAGTCGATGACCAGTGCGCTGGCCCTGTTCGGGCAGCAGTCGGGGCTTCAGATTACGGTGGATGGGGCGCTTGTGCGCGGGATTGATGCGCCTGCGGTCAGCGGCAGCATGACATCGCAGCAGGCGCTGGACCGGCTGTTTGCCGGAAGTGGCCTGAGTTACAATATTTCCGATGACGGCACGGTGGTGGTCGAACAGATCGTAACCGGTGCCGCCGCCGAAGGCGAGGTTCTTGACCCGATCCGGGTCGAGGGCAATGCACAGGGGGCCTATGGCCCGATGGGTCCGACACGCGATAGCGTTGTTGCCAGCCGGTCGCGCACCGCATCGAAAACCGATACGCCGATTTTGGATGATTCCGCCGCCGTTTCTGTCGTGACGCAGAAGGAACTGGAAACGCGCAATGTGCAGGATGTGCAGCAGGCGGTGGCCTATAGTGCAGGCGTGCAGGCGGGCGAATACGGATCGGATGTGCGGTATGACTATATCCGTATCCGGGGATTTTATTCGTCGCTTTCGACCTATCGCGATGGATTGTCGTCGCGGACCTATAACTTCACAACCGCCCGCCAGGAACCCTATGGCCTTCAGCAGGTTGATGTCCTGAAAGGATCGACATCAAGCCTGTTTGGCATGAACGGGCCGGGGGGCCTGGTGAATTTGATTACCAAGCGCCCGCAGGATGAAGCGGGGGGAGAGGTTTTCACGACCTTTGGCGAAGATCACGTAAGGGGTGGCGGCGATGTGACCGGGCCGGTTGCGGAAGGCAGCAACTGGACCTATCGCCTGACCGGGCTTTGGCAGGATGCGGAACGCGAACAGGATTATTCGCAGGATGACCGCATTTATGTGGCACCGGCCTTTACCTATAAGCCGAAGGCGGGAACGGAATTGACGATCCTGACCAGTTACAGCAACCGCGAAAGCAATCTGGGTTATGGCTTCCCGACCGGGATCGAAACCAGCCGCAATGCGTTTTTCGGTGAACCGGATTTCAACACTTTCGATACCGAAGAAACCAATATCGGTTACGAGTTCTCGCACCAGATTACCGACAAGCTGCAATTCCGCCAGAATGCGCGATATACCCATGTCGATCTGGATTACGAGACGGTTTATCTGAACGACACCACGCCGCTTGGCAATCGTTGGGCTTTTGCGATTTACGGCGAGCTTGACCGTTTCGCCGTCGACAACCAGGTGCAATACGATACCGCACTGAATGAAACGTTCGATAGCAAGACGCTGGTGGGTTTTGACTTCAACCGGGATCAGAACCGGGAAAAACGTTTTGACGGGACGGCATCGCCGATTGATCCCTATAACCCGGCTTATTGCGGGCTTTCATGCATCAACTTTACCAGCAGTTCGGACACGGAAATCACGCAGGCGGCCTATGGTCTTTATGCGCAGGAACAGCTTACGATTGCCGATGACTGGATCGCCACCGTGGGGGGGCGTTTCGATTATGTCCAAAGCGATACGGACACGATCAGCAGCGGTACGCTTGACGAACGTGATGACCACAAATTCACATCGCGCGTTGGCCTGACCTATAAGGCGACGGATGAGGTTTCGGTTTACGGGAACTATTCGGAATCCTTCCAGCCGGTTTATGGCAGTGCGGCATCCCGCCCGGACGGGACCGCGCCACAGGAAGGCACGCAATACGAGGTTGGTGTCAAATATCAGCCGATTGCGATTGATGCGATGTTTACTGCGGCCCTGTTTGATCTGACGCAGGAAAACGTTTCGCAGTGGAATTCCACCACATCGACCTATCAGCAGATTGGCGAGATCAATTCGCGGGGGCTTGAGCTTGAAAGCAAGATGTCGCTTGACGCGCGGACCAACCTGACGCTGGCCTATACCTATCTTGATGCCGAAATCAAAGACGATGTGGTGACGGCCAATGTCGGTAACCGTCCGTCAAACGTTCCTGAACATACCGCGTCGGCGTGGCTTGATTATACCATTCCCGAACATGGGGTGTTTGGTGATCTGACGATTGGTGGGGGCCTGCGATTTGTCGGGTCACGCTATAACAACGATGCCAATGCCGATCTGCTGGGATCGCATACGGTGGTGGATGCCATGGTGAATTATATGGTGACTGACAATGTCAGCCTTGCGGTCAATGCGACCAACCTGCTTGACCGGGAATATGTATCGTCCAACACGTTTGGCAGCCGTTTCTATGGCGAGGGTCGCACGGTTCTGGCGACGTTGAAATATAGCTGGTAGGCCAAGGTTCTTTGAAGCATCCGCCGGTTTGCAAAAGACGGTCGTCCCATCGGGGCGGCCGTTTTTGGTTTGCGCATTTTCGCGCCGGGAGGAGGGAGGAGGTGAACTGGTTCACCGATAGCGGATTTGTGATTTGCCTGCCGATGCGGATTGCCGAAAACTTTTCGCATTCCTGCCACCAAACTCATGATTTCCGCCCCGGTTAATACCGAAGGGAGCCTGTGATGAACCGTTTGACGGCCAAAGATTTCTCGCCGCAATTGCTTGAGCTTTATGATTTTTATGCGCACGGGATCATTTCGCGGCGCGAATTCCTTGACCGGGCCGCGAAATATACCGTCGGCGGGGTGACGGCGATGTCGGTTCTGGCGTCGCTTAGCCCGGATTATGCGCTTGCGACACAGGTCGAGTTTACCGACCCCGATATTGTAGCGGAATATCTTATGTATCCGTCGCCCAACGGCCATGGCGAGGTGCGCGGCTATTTCGTCAAACCGGCGAACGCGACCGGCAAGCTGCCCGGTGTGGTGGTGGTGCACGAAAATCGCGGGCTTAATCCCTATATCGAGGATGTCGCACGCCGGGTGGCCAAGGCGGGCTTTATTGCCCTTGCCCCGGATGGTTTGACATCGGTTGGCGGATATCCCGGCAATGATGACAAGGGCCGGGAATTGCAGCGACAGGTCGACCCGACCAAATTGATGAATGATTTCTTTGCCGCCATCGAATTCCTGACCGCGCATGAGGCGACCACCGGCAAGATCGGTATTACCGGTTTTTGTTATGGCGGGGGTGTTTCGAATGCGGCGGCGGTGGCTTATCCCGAACTGGGGGCGGCGGTGCCGTTCTATGGCCGTCAGGCGGACGTGGCCGATGTGCCGCGCATTCAGGCGCCGTTGCTGTTGCATTTTGGCGAGCTTGACACGCGGATCAATGAAGGCTGGCCCGCATATGAGGCGGCATTGAAGGAACATAACAAGGTTTATGAGGCCTATATCTATCCCGGTGCCAATCACGGGTTCCATAATGATTCAACGCCTCGCTATGACGAGGAACAGGCGAAGCTTGCATGGGATCGCACGATTGCGTGGTTTAATAAACATCTGAGCTAGGCTGCGGTGCAGCCCGCACATTCGCAGCAGCCCGGCGGCCAATATTCCGCCGGGCTGTTTTGTTTTCGATGTGTGCTTGACGGGGACTGCTTTTACGATACATCATAAGTTACGTGATTCGATGTGGTTTGTGATGAAGGAGCATTTCCGATGCAGAACGCGACCGAAAGGGCGGAAAACCCGGTTGAATTCTGGGAAGATCATTACCGGACAAAAAAGACCGATTATTCCGGCAATCCGGGGGAATTGCTGGTGCGGTATGTCGCCGACCTGACGCCGGGGCGGGTGTTGGATATCGGCTGTTCGCATGGGGATGATGCGCTTTGGCTGGCCGGGCGGGGCTGGGATGTGACGGGGGCGGATATTTCGCAAACCGCGATTGAGCGGGCGCAGAAGCGCTTGGTGGGGAGTGATTTCTCTGGCCGGGTTCTGTTTGTTGCCTGCGATCTGGAACGCGAGATGCCGGATGGGGAATATGATTTGGTGACCGCGTCCTATTTTCAGTCACCGGTCGCGCTTGCGCGGGCCGATATTCTTCGGCGTGCAATGGCAAAGCTGGTGCCGGGCGGATATTTCCTGTGTATCGCGCACGCATCGGCCCCGCCGTGGCGGAAGGGGAATGGCGAACACCAATTCCCGACCCTTCAGGAAGAGCTGGACGGGCTTGATCTTGGACCCGATGAGTGGATTTTGCACAAGGCCGGGTACGCGACGCGCAACGTTACCGGGCCGGAGGGGGAGAAAGCGGAAGTGAAGGATATCGTGCTGTTTTTACAGCGTGGTTGATTTCTGACGACATGGAAAGGGCGGGGCCAATTGACCCCGCCCGTTGTTTTTCATTCGCGGAACTTTTCGCGGGCGGGTGTGCCGCCGCGCCCGCGTTTGAGGCTGGGCAGGGCCAGCATGGCCAGCACGAAAAGCCCGGTTGCCAGTTTCAGGTCGGGCGGAGGCATCCCGGCGGCCAGGCAAAGCGACACCAGTTGATAATAGATGATCGCGCCGACAAACGGGGCGAGGAGCTGGCGAAAGACGCTTTGTTTGCCAACGATGGCCTCGCCGATCATGAGGGCGGCCAGACCGTTGATCAGGATGCCAAGGCCCATATTCACATCGGCAAAGCCCTGTGACTGGACCATAAGCGCGCCGCTGGTGGCCGAAAAGGCGCTGGCAAGGCCAACACCGCCGATGGTCGAAACCCAGACGGAAATGCCCTGGGCCTCTGCCATGGCCGGGTTGGCACCGACCGCGCGCATGGCTGTGCCCTTTTCGGTTTTGAAAAACCAGTTAAGCGCCACAAACACCGCCGCCCCGATGATCCCGGCAATGATGATCTTGGCCGCCGGGAAACCGGGGGTGACAAAGGGCGCCCAGTCAAACACCGAACCGGTGCCAAAGATCGACAGGTTCGATTTGCCCATGATGCGCAGATTGATGCTGTAAAGCATCGTCATCATCAGGATCCCGGCCAGAAGCGTGTGAATGCGAAACCGCAGATGGATGAGTGCCGTACAGCACCCGGCAGCAAAACCGCACAGAAGGGCCGCGATGATGGCGAGTGCCGGATTGACCCCGGCGGCAATCAGAACCCCGGCAACACAGCCGCCCAGCGGATAGGCGCCTTCGCTGGTGAGGTCGGGAAAATGCAGGGTGCGGAACGGGATCATGATGCCCATGACGACGAAAGCCAGGATCAGGCTTTGTGCCAGCGTGACCGGCACGAGCGCCATATAGCTTGTGAAGGTCGAAGAAAGGAATTCCATCATCAATCAGGCCCCCAGCAACATGGCATCGGATTTGACCGAGAAATGATCGATCAGCTTTGCCACCGTGACACCGGCCTTTTCTTCGCCGCCGATTTCCAGTTTGACCTTTCCGGCATCCAGCATGATGACGCGATGGCCGTAATCGACCGCGTGCTGCATGTTATGGGTGACCATCAGGGTGGTGAGTTTAAGCGCATCAACCGCGCGCACGGTTGCCCCCATGACAAGGTCGGCGGTGCGCGGATCAAGGGCGGCGGTATGTTCATCAAGCAGCAGCAGATCGGGCGATCCGCCGACCGCCATGATGAGGGATAGCGATTGACGTTGCCCGCCGGAGAGCAGTTCAACGCGGGTATCAAGCCGGTTTTCAAGCCCAAGACCCAGGATCGACAGGCGTTCCTTGTAATCCGACAGACGTTTGGCATTAAGCCCACGGGCGAAGGTGCGGCTTTTGCTGCGCAATTCGGCCAGAAGCATGTTTTCGGCCACCGTCATGCTGGCGGCAGTGCCGAGCATCGGGTCCTGAAACACGCGCGCAATGCGCATGGCGCGTTTATGCACGGGCATATTGGTGACATCATCGCCATTGATCAGGATCTGACCGCGATCAAGGGGCATTGCGCCGGAAACGGCATTTAGCATCGTGCTTTTGCCCGCCCCGTTGGAGCCGATGACAACACCGAATTCGCCGGTCTGGAGAGTAAGCGACAGGTCGTCCAGCGCGATCTTTTCGTCGGGCTGGCCTTTGTAGAAGGTTTTTCGTGCAGACCGGATTTCAAGCATCCGTATCCTCCGTAAAGCAAAATTGGCGCCCCCCGGTGATGCCGGAATGCGGGGCGCCAACAAAAAGACGAGGCCGGAATTTATTCGACGATGCAGCCGCAATCGTTGAATTCGGCCGGGATTTCGATGCCAAAGGCGGCGGAGGCCTTTTTCGAAATCATCGGGGCGTGGTTTTCATAGGATGGTGCGGATGGCGGAATGGTCGCCGGGTCCTTGCCATTGAGGATTTCAGCCGCAATTTTACCGGCATTCAGGCCGACCTGTTCGTAATCGACCGAGAAGCTGGCAGGCACGGTGCCATTGGCAACCGCCGAGCTATCGGAATTGACAATCGGAATGCCGATCTGACGCGCAGCGGCGGATACCGCAGCAATTGCCGGCTGGATCAGGTTTGAGGCCGGGGTATAGATGACATCAGCCTTGCCCGCGACGGCGGTGATGCGCTGCTGAATGTCATTGACGTTATCAATGCCGACCGGAACAACGGTAAAGCCTGCGGCGGGGGCGAGTTCCTGAACCTTTTCAAGCAGGGCAACGTCATTGGCTTCGCCCGGGTTATAGGGCAGGGCAAGGCGTTTGGCATCGGGCAGGAATTTGTGGGTGAATTCAAGAACGGCTGCGATGTCCTGAAGATCGGACGCGCCGGTCATGCCGTCGTCGCCCTTATCCCATGACGGGACCAGTTTGGCGGCCACCGGATCGGTCACGGCGGAAAACACGATTGGAATGCCCGAACCCGCCAGTGCCTTTTTGGCGATCTGGGAGACCGGGGTGGTGATGGTATAGATCAGTTTGGGATTTTCGGCCTGCAATTTCGCGATCATCTGGGGCACCAGAGACGCATCAAAATTGGTGTGGCTTTCGGAATAGACAACATCCGTGCCCTCGGCAAAGCCGTTGGCGGCCATGGCTTCCTTGAAGCCCACGATGGACGCGTTAAGCTGCGGATGTTCGCCGAAATTGGCGATGCCGACCTTGATCGGTTCGGCGGATGCGCTGTTCATGGCGGCAATCATTGTACCCGCGATCAGAAGGCCTGAAAGCGCACCGGATTTGAAAAGTTTCATTGAATGAGGCTCCCTGATTTATTGGGTCGGCATGTGGCAGGCCGACCGTGCCACCGGATCATGCGAAGTTCGGCACGGCCCGTCAACAGGATGTCACATGATCGGGTGTACAATTATCAGGAAAAGGGAATGTTGTTATTCGGCGGCCTTTGTTGCCGGGATTTGTTCCTTTGCGCTATCGCGGTCGGTGGCGGGCGGCATGCCGAACATGCGACGATATTCGCGGGTGAACTGTGACACGCTTTCATAGCCGACATCATAGGCCGCCCGGCTTGCGGTCATGCCTTCGGCCATGATCAGGCGGCGGGCTTCGATCAGGCGGAGCTGTTTTTGAAACTGCCGCGGGGACAGCGAGGTGACGGTTTTGAAATGCTGGTAAAACGAGGACGGGCTCATGCCGGCCGTGGCGGCAAGCCGGTCCACCGGCAGGGGGTTGCTGAATTCTTCGCGCAGAATGGCGACCGCGCGTGCCACGCGCTGGGTATGGCTGTCGGGCCAGCCAAGCTGGCGGATGGCGGCACCATGCGGGCTGGTCAGAAGCCAGTAATGCAATTCGCGGATTAGCGATTGATGCAGCATGGGAACGGCATCGGGACGATCCAGCAAGCGCATCAGGCGAAGGGCGGTATCGGCGACCTCGGCATCGGTGGGGGCGACAATGACGGCGGCATCATCGCTTTGCGGCGGGGTGCCCATCTGCAATGACAGGTCGGCAATCACCGATGGATCAAGATCAAGCACCAGCGACATATAGGGCGCATCGGGACTGGCATCGGTGATCTGGCTTACGGTCGGGACATCTGCCGTGATCAGAAGGGTATCACCCGGGCGCAGGGTGAAGGTCCGATTGCCAAGGGCAACCTGTTTGCTGCCCTGAAGGATCAGGCAAACCAGCGGGCGCGAGATCGCATAATCCAGCCCGCTTGGCGTGACGGACCGGATGGTCGTCAGGCCGGGAATGGGTGTCTGGGCCAGTCCACTGTCGATGGCGCGGGTATCAAGCCATGACCGGACCGAGGTGAGAAGCGCGTTTGTCATGCCATGATCCTAATCCCGATTGATGTCGTCGTAAATATGGTTTGGAGGATTAGGCTAAGTATGCCGAGGTTCCGGCAACGACGGACGGGATAGGGCGGCAGTATAACGGACAACACCAAACAGCGTGAACCAACATCACCAAACCAAGGAGTTGTCCGATGACCAAGATTTCAATTGTAACCGGTTCCAGCCGTGGCCTTGGCCGCAATACCGCCCTTGCCATTGCGCGGCACGGCGGAGATGTGATCGTGACCTATCACAGCCGATCTGACGATGCCGATGCGGTGGTTTCGGAGATTAAGGCAATGGGGCGGAAGGCATTGGCCTTGAAGCTTGATGTTGCTGACATTTCCAGCTTTGCCGGTTTTGCCGAAAACCTGCGCACCGGATTGCGCGACATCTGGGGCCGGGACACGTTTGACCATCTTGTCAATAATGCCGGTCATGGCGACATGGCATCGATTGCCGAAACCTCCGAGGCACAGTTCGACAAGCTGGTTGATGTGCATTTCAAAGGGGTTTTCTTCTTAACGCAGGCTCTGTTGCCGCTGATTGCTGATGGCGGGCGGATCGTGAATCTGTCTTCGGGCCTGACAAAGGGGGCATTCCCCGGATTTTCCGCCTATTCGGCGGTCAAGGGCGCGGTCGAGGTGCTGAGCCTTTATATGGCCAAGGAATTTGGGGCACGCGGCATTGCGGTCAATACGGTCGCACCGGGCGCGATTGAAACCGACTTCCTTGGCGGTGCGGTGCGCGATACCCCGGATCTGAACAAGGTATTTGCCGAAATGACGGCACTTGGTCGGGTCGGCGTGCCTGATGATATCGGTCCGATGATCGCAAGCCTGCTGTCGGAAGACAATCGATGGGTCAATGCCCAGCGGATCGAGGTTTCCGGCGGACAGGGTATCTAAGCCCGGTCAGGAACGGATTGCAAAGGCCCGGCTGGAAATCGAAACCGGATTTCCGGACGGGTCTTTCATATTGGCGAATTGATAGCCATCCGCCTGATGGATCGGGCCGACATCAACGCCACGGGCCACCAGTTGCTTGCGGAAGGCGTCGACATTCTTGACGTCAAAGACCAGTTTGATGAGCGACTGGCCTTCTTTCTGGCCCTTGCCCGCGGGATGGAGCATCAGGATCAGCCCATCAAGGGCAGGTCTGAGTTCGACGATGCGGTCACCTTCGAGGCGGATGGCCTTATAGACGAAAAGATCGCAGTAGAAATGGACCATTTCGTCGATCTTTTTCGTGTAGATCACGATCCGGTTGCAGGTCGTCGGCATCAGGTTTTCCGTTTCTATCAGCTGCCACTTGCGGCGCTGAATACCGTTACGCCATTCACGACAATCCGGCCATCGCGCAACAGTTCGACATCGTAATTCGTCATGCCTTGTTGGCCGGGTTCACCGGCGGCAAGGCCATCGACGGCAAAGGGCACCAGCGCGCCCAGCAGGGTCGGGCTTTGCGGGGTGCCGATCAGGTCCTGAAGGCGTTCGCGTCCGATCAGGTCAAGGTCAAGCTGGCCTGCAAAGCCGTAGCGCGCGGCCTGCTGGGCGATGAATTCACCCTTGCCCAGTGCTTCGAGGCCGCGGCCTTCGACATATATTTCATCAATCTTGACCGGGGCACCGTTATCGGCGGCCTTTTGCCAAAGCTCGTTGGCGATCTGGCGGCGGGCGGCGCGCGGCGCAAGACCGGTCAGCATATCATTGAAGCCCTTTTCAATGACTGGTTTGGCTTCGAGCCATGGCAGGCCGGTGCTGCTGCTTTTGATGCGCACGGTGCGCGGTTGCAGCAGGCTTGGCAGCCAAAGGCCATCATGGGCGTAGTCCAGATGGGTTTCGCCATTTTCGCCGGGATAGAGCAGGAAGCTTGTCGATTTGACCGCGCCGCGTTTTTCGCGGTTCGGGCCGGTCCATTCGGCGGCCTGCCAGGAAATCCGGGCTTCGTCAGGCAGCCATCGAATGACAAGTCCGTTCATCAGCCAGTGTTTGCGCGTGATCGGTTCATCACCAATCAGGAAATCGGCGCCGCCGGTGAAATTGACCGCCGTGCCGTTTATATAGTTCCAGCGCAGGCTGCCGAGCGCCTTGCGCATGGTCAGTTCGCGCTGGTCACTGGTGGCATCGGCCAGCATCTTTCCGCGTTCGGGCAGGGCAATGTCGATATCGACCTGATTGGCGATATCGGTATCGCTTAGCGTTACCCGGACATCTTCAAGGGCCAGTTCACGCGCGGTGCTGTAGCCGCTGAGATCAAGGCGCACACCGTCATAGGTGAAGGTGACCGCACCGTTGCTGTTTTCCGCGGATGTTTCGGTTGCGGAAATGCCGTTTTGCATCAGGATTCCATCCATGATTTCGCGCGCCTTTTGCGTTTCAAGCGCAAAGGCATTTGCACCGGCGGCGCAAATGGAAATCAGAGAAACACCAATGCCGATGACAATACGGCGTACAGGCATGATCAAGGCCCCTATGGGTAATGGTTCGAACGGTTCCATTATTTAGCGCAAATTTGGTGAAGATGGGGCAGGGATTGTGGTGAGGACAGGCGAAGCACAGCAGAAGGACACAAGTATGACATGGATCACATCTTGTCCTGGCTGTCATCTGGAAAGCATGGGGGCGTTGCCGGTCAGTCGGTGGCGCAGCCGATTTTGTCACGCTTGCTTTCGACGGTGACCCCGCACAGGAAGACCTCGACGGCGCGTTTGACCCTTTTTGTGATCTCTTCCTCACTGAGTTTCGGAGGAGAGATCATTTTCATCACCTGATTCTGCCAGTCGCCGACAATCATCGCATCGAAAATTTCGGCATAATGATCGGGATCGTCGATGATAAGATTACCAAGGTCGTTCTGGCGTTTCAGGTAGTTTGCAAGGTGTTTGCGCGTGCTTTCGGGGCCGACTTCAAGGAACTTCTCAACCATTGGTATGAAATGCTGTCCCTCGGAGAACAGAATCTGCGTGAAGCGAACGGCTTCCTCGGTTAGTATCTTGGTCGATAGTTTAAAGGCGAAGTCGGTCAAAGCGTCACGAGGGGGGAGATTGGATTCCAGCGAAATATGCAATTCCGCGGAAAACGCCATGCACCGTTCTGTCATAACGGCAGTCAGCAACCCATCCTTTCCGCCAAATGCCTCGTAGAGAGTTGTACGGGAGCCACCGGATCGAGAAATTACGTCATTTAGCGTAACGCCAGAAAAGCCTTTCTCCAGCAGAAGCTGCCATGCAGCATCCATCATCGCGCGTCGCCGTGCGAAGCCGCGACTGGATTGTTTTCCTTGGGTTTCTGACGTTTCGCTCATGGTTTTTCGATCTTTTCTGTCGACGTTGTTTTTGGCTCTTGATCGTGCAGTGCACAATGTGTACTGTACCGTACAGTATTTAATAATTCAATGGCAAAGCTGCCTGATATTCCCCGGCACGGCAGCGCTGCTTACAGGACTGTGAGAAGGAAAATCATTTTGTCGATGCGATCTTGTTTGAAACTTGCAGGCGTTGCTGTGCTTGCATTGATGGTTGCGGCCTGTGACGAGCAGAAAGAAGCGCAACAGTCGGATGCCAGCGCACAGCAGCAACCGCAGGCAACGCCGGTTGGTACCGTGACACTTGAAGCGCAGACCGTCGGTCTGATCGAGGAAATGCCGGGTCGTACCGTTGCCTTCCGCAAGGCTGCCGTGCGCCCGCAGGTCGATGGTATCATCAAGGAACGCAACTTTACCGAAGGCGCGTTTGTTGAAGCCGGTCAGCAGCTTTATATGATTGATCAGGCCGTTTACATGGCGGAACTTGACGCGGCACAGGCGGAACTTGCCAAGCAGCGCGCGACCCTTGATCAGACGACCAAAACCCGCAAACGATACGAAAGTCTTGTGAAAACCCAGGCGGTTTCCGAGCAGACCTTTGACGATGCGATTTCGGCAGAAGCCCAGGCAAAAGCCGCGGTTGCCGCCGCGCGTGCGCAGGTCGATCAGGCGCGGATCAATGTGGAATATACCACCGTAACCGCCCCGATTTCCGGCCAGATCAGTTCGTCTGATGTGACCGAAGGTGCGCTTGTGACCGCCAACCAGACCGAAGCACTGACCACGATCACCCAGCTTGACCCGATCTATGTCGATGTGACGCAGGCCGGTGGCCGGTTAATGAAGATCAAGCAGGCGATCCAGAACGGCCGCATTCAGGGTGTTGAAAACGGCAAGATCGAAGTTGCCCTGATCATTGATGCGACCGGTGTTGAATATCCCCATACCGGGACGTTGCAGTTTTCCGACGTATCGGTGAATGAAACCACCGGAACGATCCGTCTGCGCGCGGTTTTCCCGAACCCGGATGGTGTGTTGCTGCCGGGCATGTTCGTGCGTGGACAGGTGCGTCAGGGCAAGCTTGATGGGGCCTTCCTTGTGCCGCAGAAAGCCGTGATGCGCCGCCCGGATGGCACGGCATATGTTTACACCATCGGTGACGGCAAGGTCGTTTCCAAGGATATCCAGATCGAACAGTCGCAAGGCGAGAACTGGGTCGTGACAGACGGTGTTTCGGATGGCGAACAGCTGATCGTCGATGGCATTCAGCGTATCGCACCGGGGGCGCCGGTAACGGCGCAGCCTGTCGAGAATGCGAATGCTGGCCAGGGTGCCGCCCAAGGTTCAGCCCAGTAAGCTGACGATTAAGGACGATTTCTAATGGCAAAGTTTTTTATTGATCGCCCCGTCTTCGCCTGGGTTGTGGCCCTGGTGATCATGCTGGCGGGGGGGCTGTCCATTTTGCAGCTGCCGATCGAGCAATATCCGTCGATTGCGCCGCCATCGGTGCAGATCGAGGCGACCTATCCGGGTGCTTCGGCGGAAACCGTTGAAAACACGGTGACGCAGGTCATCGAACAGGAAATGAACGGGCTGGATTACCTGCGCTATATGTCGTCGAACAGTAGTGCGACGGGGAGTGCATCCATCACCCTGACCTTTGAACCCGAAGCCGATCCCGATATCGCGCAGGTGCAGGTGCAGAACAAGTTGCAGGCCGCCATGTCGCGCCTGCCAAGCGAAGTTCAGCAGCAGGGCATCACGGTTTCGAAATCAAGCGGTTCGTTCCTGATGGTGGCGGGCTTTGTGTCGGCCGATGGTTCGATGAATGCCGAAGACCTTTCGGACTTTGTGGTATCGACCATCGAAGACCCGATTGCACGTGTGAACGGTGTCGGTTCGGTTCAGGTGTTTGGTGCGCAGCATGCGATGCGCATCTGGCTCGATCCGAACAAGCTGATTTCCTATAACCTGACGGTTTCCGATGTCAGTTCGGCAATCGAAGCGCAGAACACGGAAGTCACGGCCGGTCAGATCGGCGGTGCGCCATCAGTACCGGGCCAGCAGATCAACGCGACGATTACGGCGCAAAGCAAGCTTACGACCGTTGACGAATTCGCCAATATTCTGCTGCGTGTGAATACGGATGGTTCGCAGGTCCGTCTGGGCGATGTGGCGCGCATCGAGATCGGTGGCGAAAGCTACGAGGTCGTTGCGCGGTATAATGCACAGGCCGCTACCGGTATCGGTATCAACCTTGCGACCGGGGCCAATGCGCTTGATACCGCCGAGGCGGTGAAAGCCCGCCTTGAGGAGCTTAAACCTTTCTTCCCGCAGGGGATGGAAGTTGTTTATCCGTATGACACGACCCCGTTCGTCAAGGTTTCGATCGAGGAAGTGGTGCGGACCCTGTTTGAAGCCATCGCGCTTGTTTTCGTCGTGATGTTCGTGTTCCTGCAAAACTGGCGCGCGACCCTGATCCCGACGATTGCGGTGCCGGTGGTTCTGCTTGGTACGTTTGGCGTTCTGGCGGCGTTCGGATATTCGATCAACACGCTGACCATGTTTGGCATGGTGCTGGCGATTGGTCTGCTGGTCGATGACGCCATCGTTGTGGTCGAAAACGTCGAACGCGTGATGCATGAAGATGGCTTGCCGCCGCGTGAAGCAACGCGCAAATCCATGAGCCAGATTACCGGTGCACTTGTCGGTATTGCGCTGGTTCTGTCGGCGGTGTTTGTGCCGATGGCGTTCTTTGCCGGGTCGACCGGGGCGATTTATCGCCAGTTCTCGATCACCATTGTTTCGGCGATGGTGCTGTCGGTGATCGTGGCGATTGTCCTGACACCGGCCCTTTGCGCGACCATGCTTAAGCCGTCCAAGGGCGATCCGCATGCCAAAAAGGGTTTCTTTGGCTGGTTCAACCGCGGGTTTGATAAAACCAACAATTTCTATCAGGGCAGTGTCGGCCATGTTGTGAACCGCAAATGGCGTTACCTGTTCGTTTATGGCATTCTTGTCGGGGCTTTGGCCTTCCTGTTCGTGCGTCTGCCGGGCTCGTTCCTGCCGGAAGAGGATCAGGGGATCATGTTCTCGATGGTTCAGCTGCCGGCCGGTGCCTCGCAGGAGCGGACGGTCGAGGTTCTCAAGAAGCTCGAAAAGCACTTCATGGAAGACGAGAAGGAAGTGGTGAACGGTATCTTTACCGTGGCTGGTTTCTCGTTTGCCGGGAGTGGTCAGAATGCGGGTATCGCCTTTGTGAACCTGAAAGACTGGTCGGAACGGACATCGCCCGGTCAGTCGGTTGAGGCGGTGATCGGGCGGGCCTATGGTGCCTTTGCCCAGATCCGCGAAGCCATGGTCTTTGCCTTTGCCCCGCCTGCGATTATCGAACTGGGCACGGCGAACGGCTTTGACATGCAGTTGGTGGACCGTGGCGGTGCGGGGCACGATGCCCTGATCGCGGCACGAAACCAGTTGCTTGGCATGGCGGCACAGGATCCGCGTCTGGTCGGGGTGCGTCCGAACGGCCTGAATGATACACCACAGTTCGACATCAATATCGATCAGGAAAAGGCAAGCGCGCTGGGTGTCAGTATTGCCGACATCAACCGCACGCTGGCAACTGCCTGGGGCTCAAGCTATGTCAACGACTTCATCGAGAAGGGCCGTGTCAAGCGCGTCTATATGCAGGCAGATGCGAAATACCGCATGATGCCCGAAGATATGGATCATTGGTATGTGCGCAACAGCCACGACGAGATGGTGCCGATTTCGGCCTTCTCGACCACGCAGTGGACTTATGGCTCGCCGCGGTTGGAGCGCTTTAACGGTCTTTCGTCTGTCAATATTCAGGGGCAGGCGGCACCGGGCGTTGCATCGGGTGATGCGATGACGGCAATGCAGGAAATCGTTGCCAAGCTTCCGGGCGGCATCGGCCTTGAATGGCAGGGGCTTTCCTATGAGGAACGCGAAGCAGGCGAACAGGGCCCGGCCCTTTATGCCCTGTCGATGATCGTGGTCTTCCTGTGCCTTGCCGCACTTTATGAAAGCTGGGCCATTCCGGTTTCGGTGATGATGGTCGTGCCATTGGGCGTTTTGGGGGCCGTGATTGCAGCGCTGCTGCGCGGGCTTCCCGATGACGTGTACTTCCAGGTGGCGATCCTGACCACGATTGGTCTGTCGGCCAAGAACGCCATTCTGATCGTCGAGTTCGCGCGCGAACTTTATGATCAGGGGATGGGCCTGCTTGAGGCAACGGTCGAGGCCGCGCGCCAGCGTCTGCGTCCGATCATCATGACCTCGATGGCCTTCACGCTGGGCGTTCTGCCGCTTGCGATCAGTACCGGTGCCGGTGCGGGGGCGCGTATCGCGGTGGGGACCGGGGTGATGGGCGGCATGATTGCGGCCACGATCCTTGCGATCTTCTTCGTGCCGCTGTTCTTTGTGCTGATTGTTGGCACCTTCGCCAAAAGCCGTTCGAAACGCGGTGATGTGAAGGCGGCCCACGAACATCCCGCGGAATAAACCAAAAAGCAAAGCCGGTCTGAATTAACAGACCGGCTTTGTCGGCGCGCTCGCGACGGTTGCAGCCTTGTCTGCGCAGTCCCCCGACCCCGCCGTTGCGCGTGCGTAAGAAGGGCTGGTGCATTGCACCAGTCCTTTTGTTTTGTCCCGATATGGTCATAAGGTCAAGCGGGTAATTTTCCCTACTCATTCGAATGGGTTTCAACTTTCAGGTGCTATTCCTTTGTATTGGATAGGCAAATTGGCGATTTCTGTTTCACTGATCTTGGTTTTTTTCAAGCAATTTAATTGCTTTTGCGTGTGTTCAAGTTGCATTGACATCTAAAAGTTTAGTTCGATAAATCTTTATTAGGGACAGTCGTTTGATTTGCTTAACAGGGGCATACTTTTATGAATAAAGCAGTGTTACGTGGCACGACCGCGCTCGTTTTGATGTCTTTACTTGCCCTTGGGGGATGTAACAAAACTACCGGCCAGACCGTTGGCTCCATCGTTGGGGTGGTTGGCGGAACGATACTTGGTGCACAATTCGGGAACGGCACGGGGCAGCTTGTTGCGACAGCGATTGGGGCAACAGCGGGTTATATGATTGGCGATTGGATCGGGGGAATGCTGGACCCGGCGGACGCCGAAGCCGTGCAGCAAAGAACCAATCAGACACTTGATGCCGGAAATGATGGCGAGGTGGTTACCTGGAACAACCCCGATACGGGGGCAAGTGCGGAAATTGTTCCGACCAACACCCGCCAGGTTGCAGCCAAGGTGGAAGTGCAGCGCCCGAAAGTCGTGGCAAGCCCGGTTGGTATGACGATTGTCGGTGAAGAGCGTGTGGTCACCAAGGGGGCCAATGTGCGTTCCGCGCCTTCGACGGATTCTGATGTCCTGACAGGATTGCGGGCAGGAGACCGGATCAATGCGGTTGGTAGTGTTGCCAACGGTAACTGGTATCTGGTGGGGCGTGATGGCAAGGCCATTGGGTATGTGTATCACACGCTTCTGGCAGAGCCGAATGTGATCCCCGATATGCAGATGGCCGCAGCAGATACGGCACAAGATCCCGAAGCAGCGAAGGTCGCCGAGGAAAAGGTTGTAGAACGCGATAGCGATGTCATTGATCTTGACGCAGAGTTTGAGACCGAAACCCTTATCGTGCAGACGACCTGTCGCGATGTTTCCATGACAGTAAGTGACGGCAGCGAGAGCGAGCAGAAAAACTATTCTGCCTGCAAGTCGCCGGATGGTGTCTGGGAGCTGGGTTGATGGGATATCGGCGTTTTATTTTGGCACCGCTGATGATATCAGCGGTGGCTTTGTCATTGCCGTTTGACGTTGAAGCGGCAGAAACGAAGCAGATCGCGCGGTCCTCGAAGCTTGGCATTGAGCTGTTTGGTGTGGGGGGTGATAATTGGTGCAAAGCGGATGCGCATTTGAAGCTTGCACGCAACGCCGACAGTCCTTTGGTCGATAAGGAAGAAACCCTTTTTCCGACAATCGCAAAGGTATTTGATGCGGAATGCCCGCAGATGGAAACCGCAAGGATCGAGGTAACCGACAGCGCCGGGACTCTGACTCGCGACTTCCGAATTGCGAAGGCCAGTGGGTGGGCTATTGCGCCTGAGGCTGCGGTGGGTGATCCCGCGCAAAAAACTGCGGAGGATGTGACGCCGAAAGACGATGCAGCGAAAGAAATAACCGAAGTACCGGAAGCGCCGCCAGCGCCGACTGTTGCAAAGCAGGAAAAGCCGGTTGTTGTTGAGAAGAAGCAACCAGATGTTAAGCCGGTTTCCTTGACGGCCGAGAATGTCTTTTGGCTTGCAGCGAAATATTACCCGGAAGCTTTAAATGATGATCGTGTGATTGATCAGTTAGCGTCAATAGATGGCTGCAAAGAATATAACGCGGTAAAAAACAATGAATTTGATTATCGGGACTGGCGGGAAAAGGTCAGGCCGGGGGTTTTGGTTAGTTCATTGGCCGCCGGTGACGTCTTTGAGTTTACCCTCGATTTTCGCGTCGACCGGGGCTACGACTTTGATACCTCTATGTTGGATATTGGAAGCTTTACTCCTCGGGCGAAGACTTACTCTCTGACTTGCAGGTATGATAACTTCAATGACAATGTAATTGCAGGGAAGGTGTCCGTTAGTTTCGAAGGGCTACCAGATAGTTTTAACCAAAAAATCTATTTGCCGGATGATTTAGGGCGTAGCGCGGTTGATCGACTGCAGGAAACGCGCAATGAAGTCCATGTTACTTATCGTGCACGGTTAAAGGATGGTGGGCTTGAAGACGAGCGTTGGAACCGGTTTTACAAGCTTAAAGCCGAATTCATTGATGTTAAAATCTATACCGGAAAGCAAAAGGATTATTTGCTGGTCCATCATGATGAGGCGAAGTTTGTTGCGGCGCGTGAACAGCATATGGCCGAAGTGAGGAAGGCCGCAGAAGAGCAGCGTCGGGCCGAGGAACAGCGTCTTGCTGCCCAGCGCAGCCATGAAGAAGAGCTGCGCCGTGTTCAGCAGGAACGCGAGGATGCGCAAGCGCAAAAGCTTTATGAAAGTCTTGCCGGAGATGGTGTCGTTCCGGCCAAGCTTGCGGCCCTGCATCACGATGGCAATCCGTCTTTTGACAATCCCTATGATATTGCCGCCACTGCATTTTCACGCGGGCGGAAATTCCCGGTTCGGGCTTTTGTGGAGGTCGGGGAGCGCGACAGTGTCGGTTATCGCGCCAAATGGCCATCGCGTGTCTATCTGACGGGGGAGGGGCTAGAAGAAGGTGATTGGTATTTTGTTTCCGGCATGGGGGACGGCCAGAAGATCGATGGCGCGCTTTATAGCGTTATATCAGTTGATAAGGCGACGAAATGTGATGGCCGGATTTGCATGAATAAAGAAGATGTTGCGGCTTATGTCCGGTCACAATATCCACAATGGTCAGGCGCAAGGGAATAGGTGTGGATATGGAACAGAATAATAATCATATGTCCGAGCCTTCCCGGAAAGGTCGCAAAAAAGTCGGGCTGATTGCAGCGTTGGTTGCGATTGTGGTTCTTGTGGGGGGATATTTCGCCTTTCAAAGTCATATCGCGAATGAGGCAGAAATCGAGATCGCCCGGTTCCTTCGTGAAAACCAACTTGATCGCGACATCCGTTATCGTGAAATCGATGCGTCCCTCATTGGGCAGAGCGTGACTTTGTATAACCTGCGACTGAGTTTGCAGGGAACAGAGGGCACTGTTGGGGCATTAACTGTTTCGAACTATGATTTGGACGAACGTAGCGGCCAGTTGAGAAGTGTCGATCTTCTGCTGGAAGACGTTGATTTTCCGATTGCAGCAAGTCCGTTCGGACTATTTGGCGGACCGTCGCCGTTTCTGATCGGAATGGACGCTATGCGAGGCGATATTGGTATTGAGTATGAGTATGATATCGCCAAAGGTGACGTGTTGGCGACCGTTGAGGTTTCGATGCCTGATTTACTTGATGGTGAGTTCGAAGTCAGTATCAGCCGTTTCACGGCCCCACCAGTGGAGCGTTTTTCTGCGCGTGGCTTTAATACAATGGGGCGGATGCTTGATGACATGGGGAAGGCCGATTTGAATTCGGTTTCTCTGCGTTTGACGGATCGGGGGCTTAAAGACCGGATTGCAGAATATGCCAGTGTGGAAACTGGGGCTGCTCTTGATGGGGCAGCCTATCGCAAAGAGCTTTTCCATAAGCTGGATCATCAAATTTCGGAAAATCCACCCCAAAGTCGGTTCGAGAATGACATGGCTGAGGTGGCCAAATCAGTACTCGATGCTTCCGGGGGGACTTTAAAAGTTGCCTATGAACCGCAGTACCCGACACCGTTTGAAGATATTGGTTCGGCTGTATTCGAGGTTATGTTTGGTGGCTTTGGGGGGCTTGGAAAACAGGCGACCCGTAACCGTGATGCCTTGTCAGACATGATCGATCGCGATGTGTTGAAAATCGAGTTCGATAGCTGATTAAAAAAGGAAGCAGCCGTCAAAGGCTGCTTCCTTGAAGCAATCTGGGCTAAAAATCTATTTCCGCACCAACACCGACAAAAGCCTATCCAGGAACTTTTCGCAGCGCGCGAGCTGGTCGAGTTCGATGAATTCGTCGGGTTTGTGGGCCTGTTCGATGCTGCCGGGGCCGCAGACGACGGTGGGGATATCGCCCATCGCCGAGAATACACCGGCTTCGGTGCCGAAGCTGACCTTGCCGGTGGTGTTCGCCCCGGTCAGTTCCATGACCAGTTTTGTGACTTCCTCGTCATCGCCGGTGGCAAGGCCCGGCATGTCGGAGACGACTTCGATTTCGACCCCGACATCGTCATAGGTTTCGCGCATTTGCGGGATCAGGGTGTTGTCGAGATAATCGAAGATCAGGCCTTTGAGTTCGTTGCGATCATGATTGGGAAGATTGCGGAATTCGAAATCGACATAGCAATTCTGCGGAATGATGTTGAGCTGTGTGCCACCATGGATCACGCCGCTGTGGAAGGTCGTGTGATTGGGCACGAATTCATCATCATGCGGGCCTTCATTGCGGAATTTTTGGCCAAGGCGGCGCAGGAACACCACGAATTCGGATGCGAATTCAACCGCATTGACACCTTCGCCCGGCAGCGACGAATGGCCCGACCGGCCGGTGAAATGTGCGCGGGCGGAATATTTGCCCTTGTGCTGGGTAATCACCTGCATGTTGGTGGGTTCGCCCACGATGCACATGGCGGGCTTATGGGGCAGGGCGTTGATCGCCTCGACCAGGCTTGGCACGCCAAGGCAGCCGACTTCCTCGTCATAGGTGAAGGCCAGATGGATCGGCACGCGCAGATCGGCATTTTTGAAGGTTTCTGCCTTGGCCAGCAGACAGGCCAGGAAACCCTTCATGTCGCAGGCCCCACGGCCATAAAGTTTGTCGCCGCGGATATCGGTGGTGAACGGGTCGGATGCCCAGTTCTGGCCTTCGACCGGGACCACGTCGCTGTGACCTGACAGGATCACGCCACCATCGACCGCCGGGCCGATGGTGGCATACAGGTTGGCCTTGCTTCTGGTTTCGTCAAACACGACCGCGCACAGATAGCCCAGACCTTCAAGATAGCTTTGCGCCTGTTCGATCAGGGCAAGGTTCGGGGTCAGGCTGACACTTGGATGGCTGATCAGTTTGGCAAGCCAGTCAAGGGTTGCGGCAGACGGCATGGCGGTGGTGTTGGCGGCACTCATTCGACGAATTGTTCCTTAAGAATGCGTTCTTCCAGATTGTGTTCGGGATCGAACAGCAATTTGATTTTCATGTTGCTGTCTTCGCGGATGATCACGCGTGAGACATCGCGAACCTCGGTATAATCGGCCACGGCGGAAACCGGACGTTTTTGCGGATCCTGCACATCAAAAACGACTTCGGCCCCATGCGGCAGAAGCGCGCCGCGCCAGCGACGCGGGCGAAACGGGCTGATCGGGGTCAGGGCCATAAGGCCGCTTCCCATCGGCAGGATCGGACCGTGGGCCGACAGGTTATAGGCCGTACTTCCGGCCGGTGTGCAGACCAGTGCGCCATCGCACACCAGTTCGGCCAGCCGTTCGACCCCGTCGATCTTGATGCGAAGTTTTGCCGCCTGCCGGGTTTCGCGCAGAAGCGAGACTTCGTTGATCGCAAGCGCGCACATGCTTTCGCCCTGCATGGTGTGGGCTTCCATCTGAAGCGGGTGCAGTTGCACGGTCTGGGCCTCTGCAATGCGTTCGGGCAGGTCCATTTCACGGAATTCATTCATCAGAAATCCGACCGTGCCCCGGTTCATGCCATAGATCGGCACCTTGCGCCCCATATAGCGATGCAGGGTTTCCAGCATGAAGCCATCCCCGCCAAGTGCGACAATCACATCCGCCGTTTCCGGTGAGACATGGCCGTAGCGATGCTTTAACCGGTACATCGCGTCCTGGGCAATTTTGGTGTCGGCGGCGACAAAGGCGATGGAATGAATATGCATCTGCTTTCCGATCGAATGCGATCCTGTCATCGCATGCCACCATAATCGTGCCAGGGTGGCGTTGGGCGTGGTTCCGGGCGTGGTTCTGAACGTTTCCGGTTTTATTTCTGGCCGGATATGGGGGCCGTATCACCGGCCCGCAATCCCGTAATAGAGACTGGTTTACATGTAATTGCAAGGGGCTGCATCATCGCACGCGCGGGGATCGCGCGGGGATACTGTGCGCAAGGTCACGTTGGGTTCGATGTGCTCTCATATTGACCTTGGGGCAAAAACAGGGGAACCTTGGGCAGCCTTATCGAACATGGCACAAGATATAAAAATCATGAGCAAACCGCCCTTTAGCATTACTGCCGCACTGGCCCGGATTTCCCATCCGGATGATCCGGTCGATGAGGGCACGATTGAAAATGCCATTGCCGACCATGCGCAAAATGCGCTGGCGACGACCCGACAGCCCCGCAATCCGCAGGCAACCCGCAAGCTGATCCTTGATGCGGCGTTTTATGAAATCCGCATGGCCGGGTTTGCCGGGGCATCAATCAATCAGATCCTGGAACGGACCGGCACGACCAAGGGCGCGCTTTATCATCATTTCCCCGGCAAGGCCAAACTTGCCCATGCCGTGATCGAGGAATGCCTGCCGCAATATATTGATGATGTGTGGCTGCGGCCGCTTGACGGGGCGGATGATATCCTGCCGGTGATGATGGGGCAGGTGGATTGCCTTGGTACCAAGGATGCGCCAAAACTGCTTGAAGGCGGTTGTCCGCTGGCACGGCTGGCGTCGGGGGCGGCGGAACTTGATGAAAATCTGCGCAAGCGGATTGATGGGGTTTACCGATACTGGCGGCGCGGTCTGGCGCTGCATCTGGGCCATGGACAGTTCAATAAAACCATCCGCACCGATATCGAACCGTCTTCGGTGGCAGAATTCATCATTGCCGCCCTGCATGGCTTCCTGACCCGCCCGCCTGCCTTGCGCAACAGCGAAACCCATGGTGCGTTTGCGCGCGAATATGCGCGGTATCTTAATGGGTTGCGGCCCTAGCGTTTAAAGGTTGCGGGGGATGCTCAATCAATAATGTTTGTCGTTATAACAAAAAATAACTGTTATTATATATTAATTGACATCAGATGTATGGTGATTATATAGATTTCACAAACTTCTAATTCACCATATCGGAGACAGGCCCCATGCGTTCTCTTATTCTTTCTGCTGCTGCGGCAGTGGCGATTGTCTTTGGCGGTGCGGCAGCACAGGCCGAGCGCCTGACCGAAAAGCCGCTGGTTGATGCCGCGTGGCTTTCGGACAATCTTGATAACCCGTCTTTGGTGGTGGTCGATATCCGGTCGCTGACCAAGGAAGGCAGCCCCTATGATGCCGGGCATATTCCGGGGGCGGTTTTTGCGCCCTATGGCAAGTTCGGCTGGCGCGCCAAGGTTGGCGATGTTGTCGGCCAGTTGCCGCCGGTTGATGTGATTTCGGCCCGGATCGGCAGCCTTGGCATTGATAATGACAAACAGGTTGTTGTCGTGCCGGCCGGTCAGAATAGCTCGGATTTCGGTTCGGCGACCCGTGTTTACTGGACCTTTAAGGTGCTGGGCCATGATGCGGTGACCATCCTTGATGGCGGGCAGCGTGCCTGGGAAGCAGCCGGCAAGCCGGTTTCAACCGACGCGGTCGCCCGGCAGACCTTGGCATTCAATGCCAATTTCCGCCCGGAGCTTCTGGCGACGGCCGATGATGTTGCCAAGGCGCGTGAAAATGGCGTCGCGCTGGTTGATGCGCGTCCGTCGGCACAGTTCCGCGGCGAGCAGACCAGCCCGGTCGTGGCGCGTGCCGGTGCAATCCCCGGTGCGGTCAATATCGAACAGTCGGCGTTTTATGATGATCAGAAAGGCCAGTTTGTTGCATCAGATGTGATCAGCGGCCTTGTCGAAAATGCCGGTGTGTCGAAAGACGGTGATGAAATCACCTATTGCAATACCGGCCATTGGGCATCGGTTGCGTGGTTTGGCCTTTCGGAAGTGATGGGCAACAAAAACACCCGGATGTATGACGGCTCCATGACCGAATGGGCGGCTGATCCGTCGCGCGACGTGGTCGTTCCGGAATAATTCGGAAATACGGCGTAACACCCCTATAATGCACGATGTTTTGACGGAACCGGGTTGCCCGGTTCCGTGCGTTTTCAGGTTTCCAGTCAGATAGAGCGTCACCACCATGTCTGAAACGACCCTTAATGTCCGTGCTTCGGGCTTTAGTTTTGACAAAGGGCCCGCAGCCGTCACGGCCATCCTGTTTGTGATTGTCGCGGTGCTGATTGCGCGGGCTGTCGATATCCATCAGGCCGTGCTTTATGGCCTTGGCGGGTTGCTGGGCATTGCCCTTTATCATGCGTCATTCGGTTTTACCGGCGGCTGGCGGCGGTTTTCGGTTGAAAAGCGTGGCCGTGCGATGCGGGCCCAGCTTTTGATGATTGGCGTTGCCGCGGCGACGTTTATTCCTTTGCTTGCCATTGGTGCACCACTTGGCACTCCGATTGTCGGCGCGGTGGCACCGGTTGGCGTTTCGGTTCTGGTCGGCGCGTTCATGTTCGGCCTTGGCATGCAGCTTGGCGGCGGATGCGGATCGGGGACGCTGTTTACGGTTGGCGGCGGCAGTGCGCGCATGTTGCTGACGCTTGTGTTCTTTATCGTGGGGGCTGTGATCGGCACCGCGCATTTGCCGATGTGGCTTGAACTGCCTTCCATGCCGCCCATGAGCCTCGGAACCGAATTTGGCATCTGGGGCGGGTTGGGCGTGACCTTTGCCGGTCTGGCTTTGGTGGCGTTGATCACGATTTGGGTTGAAAAACGCGCCCATGGTTCGATTGAAACCGCACCGGTGGCACCGCGTGCGGGCTTTGCCCGGTTGCTGCATGGTCCGTGGCCATTGGTCGGGACGGGTATCCTTCTGGCCGGGCTTAATGTTGCAACGCTTCTGAGTGCGGGGCATCCGTGGTCGATCACGTTCGGGTTCGGGCTTTGGGGGGCGAAGATCGCCCAAGGTATCGGCATTCCGGTTGAAACCTGGGAATTCTGGAACTGGGCCGGTCCGGCCAAGGCGCTTTCAAATTCGGTGCTGGCGGATAATACGTCGGTGATGAATTTCGGCATCGTGATCGGGGCGGCATTGGCCGCAAGCCTTGCGGGCAAATTCGCGCCCAAAGTGAAGGTGCCGTTTGCATCCCTTCTGGCGGCGGCGGTTGGCGGGATTTTGATGGGCTATGGGGCGCGGCTGGCGTTTGGCTGCAATATCGGGGCGTTGTTTAGCGGCATCGCCTCGGGCAGCGTGCATGGCTGGCTTTGGTTTGTGATGGCCTTTGCCGGTAGCTGGATCGGTATTGCGCTGCGCCCGGTATTTGGGATGGACGGATTTAAAAAGTCATGAGCGAGAAAAATACAATCCTGTTCGGTGCGGTGTTCCTCGCGGCCAGCGGTGCGGTGGCGTTTGATCATTATCATCACACCAGCACGCCCGCCAATCCACCGGCAATATCGAACCCGGCCACCAGTCCGGCGGTCGGGTGTAATCCGTGTGCGGGTAATCCGTGCGGATCGAACCCCTGTGCGGCGAACCCTTGTGCCGCAAATCCTTGTGCGGGCTATAACCCATGTGCAGCGAATCCATGTGCCGCAGCGCCGTGCGGTGCCAACCCGTGTGCCGCATATAACCCGTGCGGCGCGGGAAACCCCTGTGCGGCGTTTAACCCGTGCGCAGCAGAAAATCCGTGTGCGGCATATAATCCTTGCGGGGCAGGGAGCCCTTGTTCTGCCAATTAGGAACAAGGATATTTGCAATCAAAACAAGCCCGCGCTGCTTAAGTGACGGGCTTGTTTGCAAAATAAGCGTGGCCCATGACAAACATGGTGTTTGACAAGCAGACAAAACTCTGCGCATGTTGCCCTTGTTATCTGATCGCTCCAGAAGCGTAGAGGGGACTTTATTGGCCTCGCCTGTTGAGTGATCTACCGGAAAACCGCATTGAAGGGCCCTACTACGCGGGCTTTTCCGAAAGAATATGCAAGGCGCAGAGCTGACGTAATACATTCAAGGGCCGATTCCCTTCCCTCTGCTGCCGCAATACCAAGAGATACTTTTATTTGACCCAATTTTCGGATCTCGGCCTGGCCGAGCCCGTCCTTCGCGCTCTCAAGCATGAAGGCTATGATGCGCCAACGCCGATCCAGGCACAGGCCATCCCATCTCTCCTTGAAGGCAAAGACCTTCTGGGGATCGCACAGACCGGCACTGGCAAGACTGCTGCTTTTGCACTGCCGATCTTGGACCGTCTTTCCAAAAACGAAACCCGTACCCCGGCGAAATCATGCCGTGTGCTTGTGCTGGCGCCGACGCGTGAACTGGCCGCCCAGATTGGCGACAGCTTCCGTGCCTATGGCCGCTTCATGAACACCACGGTTGCCGTTGTTGTTGGCGGGGTTGCGCATGGTCCGCAGATCAAGGCGATCACACCGGGTGTTGACGTTCTTGTCGCAACACCGGGCCGTTTGCTTGATCACATTGATGCAGGCAAGCTGAAACTTAACAATGTTGATGTCGTCGTGCTCGACGAGGCCGATCACATGCTTGATCTTGGCTTCCTGCCGCCGATCAAACGCATTATCAAGATGCTGCCGCGTGATCGTCAGAACCTGTTCTTCTCGGCCACCATGCCGTCGCAGATCGGGCAGCTTGCCGGTGATATGCTTTCCGATCCGGTCAAGGTTTCGGTGACCCCGGTTGCCACGACCCAGGAGCGCGTCGAGCAGTCGGTCTATATGATCGAGAAAAATCGCAAGCGTCAGCTTCTGGCGGAATTGCTTGATAACCCGCTTTTCAAACGCACCCTTGTTTTCACCCGCACCAAGCGCGGGGCGGATCGTGTGGCGCGTCATCTTGAAAGCTGCAAGATCAGTGCTGCTGCGATTCATGGCAATAAAAGCCAGAATCAGCGCGAACGTGCCTTGAACGCGTTCAAGGATGGTCAGATCGGCGTTCTGGTCGCAACCGACATTGCCGCACGCGGTATTGATGTCGACGGTGTGACCCACGTTGTGAATTTCGAACTTCCGAATGTTCCGGAAAGCTATGTTCACCGTATCGGTCGTACCGCACGCGGTGGGGCCAGCGGTTCGGCGATTGCATTCTGTGATGAAGAAGAACGCGGTCTTCTGCGTGATATCGAAAAAACCACCCGTCAGTCGATCCCGGTAATCGATCGTCGCGATGCAAAGGCAGCCGCCGAGCAGGACGCGATTTCAAAAGCCGAACGCGATGCCAATCCCGATCGTCGTGCCAGCAATGGCAATGGTAACGGGCGTGGCCGGAATGGCGGTGGTCGTCCGGGTGCAGGTGGCCGTAACGGTCAGGGGCGCAATGATGCCCGTGGTCGTAATGATCGCAATGACCGGAGCAATGATCGTCGTCGCACCGAAGAAACCACGCGCGATGTCGCCAGCGGATCGGAAAATTCCGGCCGTTACAAGGGCGGCATCAAGGGTGGTGCGGATCGCAACGAACGCAATGATCGCAATAACGAACGTACTGATCGCGCAGCGGCCCGTCCGCAGGGGCGTGATGGTGCGCGCCGTGAAGGTCGTGATAACCGCGATGCCCGTGATACCCGCAACGCCAATGGCGATAGCCGGGTTCGGACACCGAAAAAGGTGACTTCGAACGGGACGGGCGGCGGTGACAACCGCATTGCATCCAACCTTTCATTCCTTGGCAGCTCGGACGAGCGCCGCACAACCGGCAACGGTGCGACTGCAAATGGTAAACCGGGTCAGCCCGGCAAACCGGCAGCCCGCAACGCACGTCCGGGTCGTGCGCGCCCCGGCAAGCCAGTCGGTGGTCGTCCGGGCGCACGCCCGAATGGCGAACGCCGTTCCGAAAACAATTCCGGAAACCGCAGCAGGCGCGAAATCGCCTGAGGCAGCTTTCCAAACTGATTGGTGCATCCACGCGGGATGCGCCGTAACGCCAATCGACACTCTAAAGGAGATTTAAAGATGGCAACTGGTACCGTTAAATGGTTCAACGCAACCAAAGGCTTTGGTTTCATTCAGCCGGACGAAGGTGGAAATGACGTATTCCTGCACATCAGCGCCGTTGAACGCGCTGGTATGAACCACCCGCAGGAAGGCGACAAGATCAACTACGAACTGCGCACCGACTCACGTTCGGGCCGCGTTTCGGCTGACGATCTGACCGCTGCCTAATTCGGTTTGCCTTCGCTTGCGAAGGCGCTGATTTGCGAAACCCCCATCCGGGCAACCGGGTGGGGGTTTTGTTTTGCGGGCCTGCTTTTTTATGGGCGCAGAAAGGCGATATTGGCCCGGGTCGCCGCACTTAGCACATGAAAGTGCATGGCATCGCGCGCGCCCGATGGATTGCGGTCGCGTACATAGCGCAGGATCTGTTCATGTTCGCGCAACGGTGCCTTGATCGCGGCTGCATTGGCAAAGGGCAGCATCTGGTTTTCATGGATGGTCTGGGCGGCGGGAAAGATCGCAGCGGCAAATAACGGATTGCCCGATGCGGATAGCAATATTTCATGAAATTCGGTATCGGCATTGGCGGCCGTGATCAGGTCGTCAGCCTCGAACGCGGTTTGCATGTCATCGATGCTGCGTTGAAGGGCGATCAGGTGGTCGCGCGTGCGGGCCTGTGCGGCAAGGCCCGCGACATAGGGTTCTATGGCAAGGCGGAACTGATAGACCTGTGCGGCCTGACGTTTCTGATTGTCATCGCGTGGCATTCCGTCATGGGGATCGGCGACATAGGCGCCCTTACCGGCCTGAACCCGGATCAGTCCCATGGCTTCAAGCGTTGCGAGTGCCTCGCGCAGGCTGGCGCGGCTGATGCCAAGGGTGGCGGCCAGTTCGCGCTGGGCCGGTAAAGAGTCGCCAGGACCTAAGCCGTTGCTTTTAATCAGGTTGCGAATGGCGCGCGCGGCGCGTTCCGGGGCGGTTTCAGTGCGTGTCATGCGTTTTCCATAGCTGGTCTGACCAGTTGCATCAAAATTTATTCGGCGCAAAAATCCAATATATTTAAGGGTTATAGCTTTAATCAGCTTGTGATTTTTCGCAAGTGCGAAATTTATCCATGGACAATAGCGTAAATTTTATGCAGTTATTTTATGCAGATTAAAAATAAGTCTAATAATCCACTTTCATACGGGTAGAGGCAAATGAACAAATTTCTGAAATCAACCATCGCGGCGATTGCCATGATTACGGCCCCGCTGGCAGGCGCATCAGCAGGGGCACTTGATACCATCAAGGAGGCCGGCGTTTTGAAAGTCGCCGTGCCGCAGGACTTTCCGCCGTTCGGAAGCGTTGGCACCGACATGCAGCCCAAAGGCTATGACATCGATATGGCGGCCCTGATCGCAAGCGACCTTGGTGTGAAGCTTGAACTGGTGCCGGTCGCGTCCAGCAACCGCATCCCGTATCTGACCACCGGCAAGGTCGATCTGGTGATTTCCAGTCTTGGCAAAAACCCGGACCGTGAAAAGGTGATTGATTTCACCGATGCCTATGCACCGTTCTATAACGGCGTTTTTGGCCCGGCTGATATCGACGTCAAGGGTGCCGAAGACCTTGCGGGGCATTCGGTTGGTGTGACGCGCGGCGCGATCGAGGATCTGGAGCTGACCAAGATTGCCCCGGCGGATCTCGAAATCAAACGGTATGAGGATAATAACGGCACGATTTCGGCCTTCCTTTCTGGCCAGGTTGACCTGATTGCGACCGGCAATGTCACGGCAGCGGCCATCATCGAACGCAACCCGCCGCGCAAGCCGGAGCCGAAATTCCTGATCAAAAACTCCCCTTGCTATGTGGGGTTGAACAAGGATGAGGATGCATTCAAAGCCAAGGTCAACGAGATCATCGCGGCATCAATTGCCGATGGCCGCCTGAATGCGATTGCCGAAAAGTGGCTTGGCATTCCGCTGCCGAAAAAGCTCTGATCCTGACTTGATTGACTGATGGCTTCACCCCTGACCGGATTGCTTGGTTTCAATGGCTTATGAATTCGATTTCGGTGCAATTGTCCCGCATTGGCAATTGCTGCTTGACGGGGTTGTCCTGACAACCGAACTGACAATCATCGGGGCTGTGGTTGGCGTCAGTCTGGGAACTTTGGGGGCGTGGGCGCGCGCATCGCGTGCCCCCGTCATCAGCCAGATCGTCGGCATATATGTGGAACTGATCCGCAATACGCCGTTTCTGGTGCAGTTGTTTTTCATCTTTTTCGGGCTTCCGGCGCTTGGCGTGAAGCTAAGTGAATTTCAGGCTGCTGTTCTGGCAATGATCGTCAATCTTGGTGCCTATTCGACCGAAATCATCCGGGCGGGTATCCTTGCGATCCCCAAGGGGCAGATCGAGGCCGCCCAAAGCCTTGCGATGAACCGGGTACAGATTTTCCGCTATGTCATTATACGACCGGCGCTCAAGAAAATCTGGCCGGCATTATCAAGCCAGATCGTGATTGTCATGTTGGGGTCGTCGGTCTGTTCGCAGATCGCGGCCGAGGAGCTGACCTTTGCGGCGAACTATATCCAGGCCGTCAATTTCCGTGCCTTCGAGGTCTATTTCGTGGCGACCGCGCTTTATCTGGTGATGTCGGTACTGCTGCGCTGGGGTTTGAAGATATTTGGCAACTTCCTGTTTGAACGGCGCAGTCATGTCTGAATTCAGCCTTTGGGATATTGTTTATAATCTGCTGCTGGCCGCACGCTGGACGGTGTTGCTGTCACTTACCGCCTTTGTGCTGGGCGGGATTGTCGGGCTTTTGCTTTTGATGGTTCGGACCGCTGGTAATCCGTGGGCGATGCGACTGGTGCGCGGCTATGTCGAACTGTTTCAGGGCACGCCGCTTTTGATGCAGCTATTCATCGTGTTCTTCGGTCTGCCGCTGATCGGGATTGATGTGTCGCCCTGGATCGCGGCGATGCTGGGGTTAACGCTGTTTACCAGTGCGTTTCTGACCGAAATCTGGCGGGGGTGCGTTGAATCCATCGGGCTTGGCCAATGGGAAGCATCGGCAAGCCTTGGCATGAATTTCCGCCAGCAGATGCGTTACATCATTTTGCCGCAGGCGCTTCGCATTGCGGTGCCGCCGACAGTCGGTTTTTCGGTGCAGGTGGTCAAGGGGACGGCGGTTGCCTCGATCATCGGGTTTGTCGAACTGACCAAGGCCGGAACCATGATCACCAACGCGACCTATGCGCCCTTTACGGTCTATGGCTGTGTGGCCGTCATGTATTTCCTGATCTGTTTCCCGCTTTCGCTTTATGCCCGCCATCTGGAAGGAAAACTTCGTCATGTCGCTCGTTGAACTGCACGCTATCCACAAAAGCTTTGGCGAGCTTGAAGTCCTTAAAGGCATTGATCTTAAGATTGAGGAAGGGCAGGTGATTGCCCTGATCGGGAAAAGCGGATCTGGCAAAAGCACGCTTTTACGCACCATCAACGGCCTTGAAACCATCAATGACGGGACGATCATGGTGGCGGGCAAAAAGGTTGGCGACCGGGATACGGATGTGCTTACGCTTCGGCTTAATGTCGGCATGGTGTTTCAGCAGTTCAATCTGTTCCCGCATTACACCGCACTTGAAAACGTCATGCTGTCGCCGCAGGTCGTGAAAAAACAGTCAAAGGCCGAGGCGAAAGAAGTGGCCGAGGAAATGCTGGCCAAGGTCGGGCTTGCCGACAAGATGATGCATTACCCCGATCAGCTTTCAGGCGGGCAGCAGCAGCGCGTGGCGATTGCGCGTGCCCTTGCTATGAAGCCACGTGTATTGCTGTGTGACGAGGTGACATCGGCCCTTGACCCCGAACTGGTGAACGAGGTTCTGGCTGTCGTGCGCCAGCTTGCCGAGGAGGGCATGACATTGGTGATGGTGACGCATGAAATGCGTTTCGCGCGCGAGGTGTGCGATAAACTGGTGTTTATGCATCAGGGCCGCATTCATGAAAGTGGTGCCCCCGAAGACGTTTTTGCCAATCCGAAAACCCCGGAACTTGCCAGCTTTGTCGGCGGGTTGGCGTGATCGCAGCCTGACAGGCTTTGATGGTTTTGTGACATCCTGATCGCGGGACGCGGAAAAAATTTCACTCTTTTTAGTTGAAACGCTAGAACGGTTCTTTGATATCGCCACCCGATAACAAGGACATCAGTGAAATGCGCGACGGGGTTACAGGACCGGATAGTCCCAATGAACAGCCTGCCATGAATGCCATGCTGGCACGGCTTGACCGATATCCGTTGCTGGTTCTTGCACTGGTGCTGATCGGGGCGTTTGCAACAAGCTGTGTTGCTCCCCTGACCGGGCTTTATATTGTTGAAGGACTGGGCGAACCGCCCTGGAAAACCAGCCTTGTTGCGATTGTGCAGGTTTGCGTCACGCTTTTGACCAACCGGGCATACGGGCGCGCGATTGACTGCGGTGTGCCGATCCGTTTCCTTGTGATCCCGAGTATTACCTGCTTTGCCGCGGGTATGCTGTTGCTGGGTACTTTTCAGGTTTACTGGGTGTATCTGGCGATTGTGTCGGTGTTGCTGGGTGTCGGGTCCGGGGTTTTGTCGGTTGTCTATTCGTTTGGACGGCTCTTTGCCGAGCAGACCGGGCGCAATATCGCCAAATTCAACGGATTCCTGCGGATGCAGACATCGCTTGGCTGGATGGTCGGACCTGCGGTGTCGCTGACGGTTTTCGGGGCATATGGCTTTGCCGTGACCTATTACGCGATTGCGGCATTGGCGGTGATCTGGTTTGGCGTCTGTTTGATGGTTGTGCCTGCTGCGTTTCGGACCCACCATCCCGGAATGCTTGATCCCAATGCAAAGATTCCGTTCAATCGCGGGCTTTTGGTTGCCTGTATTCCGGTGTTCTTGCTGGGTTCCGGGAATGTGGTTTTTGTGTCGGCCATGCCGCTTTATTTCTCGACCGAGCTTGGTTTGATGCCGTCTGCAGCCGGTCTTGAGCTGACCGTTAAATGCTTTGTCGAAGTGGTGGTGATTTATTACTGCGCATCAATCATTCGCAAGGTCGGCGAACGCAAGGGCATGGTGATTGCAGCGATCCTTGCCATCATCTTCTTTGGGGCAATCCACAGTGCCGACAGTCTGGCCGATGTTCTTGTTCTGTCGGTGCTTGACGGGCTTTATTACGGCATCTTCGCAGGGATCAGCATGACGTTTGTTCAAAACTTTGCCCCCGAGCAGCCCGGTGTCGCGACCAGCTATTATATGAGTTCGCTTTTTGTTGGGGGTCTGGTCGGCAATCTTTTGACCGGGCTTGTGGCCAGTGCATTTGATTTCCGCACGACAACACTTTTTGCCTGTGGCCTTGCGGCGATTGGCTGTTTTGTTTTGGTGTTGATGCGCGAAGCAAAGCATTCAGAGCGGACAATAGGGACAGCGTGAAGATGGCTTGACTTTCATCGTGTCCCGGCGATGATCGCGCCATGTCAGAACAAACCCAAAATACGCGCCCGCGTTTGTTTGTCGATGCCGATGCCTGCCCGGTGAAGGCGGAATGCGAACGTGTGGCCGAACGCCATCGTCTGGAAATGATCATGGTGTCAAACGGTGGCATTCGCCCGTCGCGCAATCCGTTGGTGCGGATCGTGATTGTGCCACCGGAACCCGATGCGGCCGATGACTGGATTGCCGAAAATACGGTTAGAAACGATGTAATCGTAACCAACGATATTCCGCTGGCGTCACGCGGGCTTGAAATCGGCGCGCGCGTGTTGCGCCCGAATGGCCAGGAATTTACCGAGGCGAATATCGGCAATGCGCTGGCGGGGCGTGAAATTGCCGCCCATATGCGCGAAGTCACCGGGGAGCAGGGCCGCAATGCGGGCTTTACCCAGAAGGACCGGTCGCGGTTTTCCAATATGCTGGAAGTCACGATACAGGCCGCCCTACGCGGTTAAGCGCAAGGCGGCCTGCCACAGGTCCCGGCCGATCATCTGAGGGAGTGCGACCGGGCTTCCCCCCTGCGGAATGTGATATTCCTAGAACGGATAGTGGCGTTTGCCGCTTTGGATCGTGATCCAGCGCATTTCGGTGAATTCATCAATCGATGCCTGCGATCCGAAGCGGCCATAGCCGCTGGCTTTCACCCCGCCAAACGGCATCTGGGCTTCGTCCTGAACGGTCGGGCTGTTGATGTGGCAGATGCCGCTTTCGATCCGTTTGGCGACTTCCATCGCGCGCGGGATGTTGGTCGAAAAGACGGCAGATGACAGACCATATTCGCTGTCATTGGCGATGCGGACAGCTTCGTCTTCGTTACCGGCACGGATAACAACACAGACCGGACCAAAGCTTTCCTCGGCGTAAATCCGCATGGCGGGGGTGACGTGATCAAGCAGGGTCGCATCCATCAGCACGCCATCACGTGCCTTGCCGGAACCGGCGACCAGTTTTGCGCCCTTGGAAACCGCGTCTTCGACCAGCTCTTCGATCCGGTTGACGGCCTCGACATTCACGACACCGCCCAGAATATGTTCGGCCTTTGCCGGATCGCCGGCGGTCAGCGTTTTGGCCTTGGCGGCCAGTTTGGCAACGAAATCATCGGCAACCGCATTGTCAACGATCAGGCGTTCGGTCGACATGCAAATCTGGCCCTGGTTCATATAGGCCCCGAATGCGGCACCATTGACCGCTTCGTCAATGTCGGCATCGTCCAGCACAAGGAATGGTGCCTTGCCACCCAGTTCAAGCAGAACCGGTTTAAGATGTTCGGCCCCCAGTTTGGCGATGATGCGGCCAACCCGGGTGGAGCCGGTAAAGTTGATGCGGCGCACCGCCGGATGGGCGATCAGGGTTTCGACGATTTCCGGGGCATCTTCCGGGGCGTTGGTCACGACATTGATGACACCGGCCGGGGCGCCTGCCTCGACCAGACATTCGCCAATCAGGCGATGCAGGGCGGGGCACAGTTCCGATGCCTTGAGCACCACCGTGTTGCCACAGGCAAGCGGCATGGCAATCGCGCGCGTGCCAAGGATGACCGGCGCATTCCATGGCGCAATGCCCAGAACCACGCCAACTGGTTGACGAATGCCCATGGCCATCAGGCCCGGCGTGTCGGACGGGATCAGGTCGCCCTGAATCTGGGTTGTCATTGCACCGGCCTCGCGCAGCATATTGGCCGCAAGATGGGCGTTGAAACCGCCCCACATGCGCGTACTGCCGGTTTCTTCAAGGACGAGGCGACCAAACTCGTCGCCTTTGGCTTCCATGATGTCGGCGGCTTTGAGCAAAATCTTGCGCCGTGCGCCCGGACCCATTTTTGACCATTCCGGGAATGCGGCGGCGGCGGCATCGGCGGCCTTGCGCGCATCGGCGGGGCTGGCGGCGGCAGCAGAGGTTGCGACCTTGCCGGTGACCGGGTTCTTGCGTTCGAATGTCCGGTTGCTGGTGGCATTCACGGCTTCGTTGTTGATCAATAGCTTGGCATCGTTCACGACGTTTCTCCTGATTTCTTCTTTATGTTCTGCTGTGCGGCGGCGAAAGGCAGCTTTGCGCCGGGTAAGACCCGGAAAGGTCTTTGGGCAGTGATTTCGGTTTTCCCGCTTTGGCGTTACCTCAGGAAGATGGATACAGAAAATCTGTTATCTACTTTGATGTTCAAAGTAAAAAAGTGACGTATCCTCCTGTCCGTTTACTCGCATGTGCAAAATAACGGAAACGCATTGTTCAACATGTCTTGTTGTTATTGGCGGTTGCTTTGACCGCAATATTAGTAAGCGCTGTAAGCGTTCCGATGTAAAGATGGTCAAATTGACATTTTAAGACGAAAAATTGTACTATTTTACATATAACCATTTGGAATGTTTCAGGGTCAAAAAGGCATGGTTTCGCCGGTGATTGCAAAAAATCAACACCCGGAAGCGTTTGGCATCCAACCGTTTGATGATCCAGTGCCGGTCACGACACAGGCAGTGATGTACCGTTTTGATCATGCATTGTCGTCCCAGGAATGGGTGATGAATGACCGGGCGCGTCGGGATCGGTGCCATGCGGTTTTGATGCTGTCGGGGCGGGCGCATATCCGGTTGCGTCAGGGCACGATTGACTGTCATGCCCCGGCACTTGTGTGGTTGCCGCTTGGCGAAACGCAGGCGATATCCGTCAATGCCGGGGCGGATGGATATCTGTTATCGGCGGCGGACGATCTGGTGGCGCGCCATTGCGGGGGCAGTTCAACCGGCACAAGTGTGCCGCCATTGCCGGGCGGGGGGCTGCCGTTACGGTTTGCCGCCGATACGGTTCATAACGTCACCCCGGCGGAGGGTAGCAATAACCTGACGTTACTTGCGCGCAGCTTTGATGCGATCCGGGCGGAGCTTATGCAAAATGGGCTTGGCGCAGGGATCGTGGTTGGTGCGCATCTTCAGATCATCCTGACGATGGTTTTGCGACTGGCCAAAGGGATGATCGAACAGCGCGATAAACATCGCCCCGGATCGATCACGTTTCAGCGGTTTTTGCAGGTGCTGGAGTTGCATTTTCGCGAACATTGGAACATTGCCGATTATGCCGCGGCCCTTGGCGTCAGCGAGAGGCGGCTGGGGTCGGCGGCGATGCGGGCGACCGGAAAGCCGCCCCTGACACTTGTACATGAGCGGGTCATTCGCGAAGCCTGCATGCGGCTGGAACAAAGTCCGCTGGCGGTCGCACAGATCGCCTATGGGCTTGGTTTTCGGGATCCGGCCTATTTCAGCCGGTTTTTCAAACGTTACATGGGCGAGGCACCGGGCGCTTATCGCCGCCTGCGCCGGGCCGAGGAACGGGCGCGCGACCACACCTTTGCCGCGTGGCCATAAGGGGGCGCAAGGCACTTGTCGCAGAATTGTCGCAAAGCCTCACCGTTTTTTGATGCTGCTTTGCAAACCAATTGCCATTTTTTGATCTTATTTGTCGTTTCACATCGTAACATTAATGAAACGTGACATCTGACAGGATTGATTGGTGAGAAAAGGCAGAAATTTCATTCTGGGCCTTCTGGCGATGCTTGTGCTGCCGTTTGGCATCAGCCTTGCACAGGACCCGCCCGCCGAAAAGGCCGAAAAACGCCAGACATGGCGTAATGCGCCGCGCCATTCATCGGGCGTTGCCGCCGATCCGGTAGCGAATGCCGATATTGCGATTGTGCAGGTCATGGCAGCCCATACCTATGGCTGGCGCGGTTATTTCGCGGTTCATCCGTGGATCATTTACAAACGCGCCGGTGAAACCAGTTACACGCGATATGACGTTGTTGGCTGGGGCGGGGGCAATGTGGTGCGCAAGAACTATGCGTTGCCCGATGGGTTGTGGTTTGGCTCCGAGCCACAAATTCTGGCCGATCATCGCGGCGAGGGTGTCGATGATCTGATCGATCAGATCGAAGCCGCTATCAAGGATTATCCCTATCCGGATCAGTATCGCAGCTATCCGGGGCCCAACAGCAATACCTTTGTCGCCCATATCGGGCGCAGCGTGCCCGACCTTGATCTTGATATGCCGGCCAACGCGATTGGCAAGGATTTCCGTGCGATCACCGATCCTGTCGGATTGTCATCCAGTGGTCAGGGTATTCAGGCCAATCTTTTGGGGCTGCTTGGTTTTTCCATTGGTCTTGAAGAAGGGATCGAGTTGAACCTGCTGGGCCTTAACCTTGGCATTGATTTCAATCGCCCGGCCCTGCGTCTGCCGTCTGTCGGTAGGTTGGGCATGGATAATGTTGCCCCGGTTGGCGATGTCGAGACGGTTAAAGCCGCAGAAGCCGAAGAAGCAGCGGATGCCGACGGTGCCGGAACGCCAGCGTATTGAGAGCATGAACCAAACGACAAAGCCCCGCTCATTTTGATTTGGCGGGGCTTTGTTTTTTTAAGGGCTTCTATGGCGGATCAATCGGCGAGTTTAACCAGCATCTTGCCGGTATTCTTACCCTTGAACAGATCGATAAAGGCCTCGGGGGCGTTTTCCAGTCCTTTGATCACGGTTTCACGGCTTTTGAGCTGCCCACTTCGGACCAAATCGGCCCCTTCGCGCACGAAATCGGGGTAACTGCCCCAATGGTCGCTGACGATGAAGCCTTCCATCTTCGCGCGTTGTGTCGTTAACCTGAACAGGTTGCGTGGGCCGGGTTGCGGGGATTTGTCATTATAGTTTGAAATCATGCCGCATACGGCAATCCGCCCGCCAGTATTGATATGATCAAGGGCGGCCTCAAGATGCGCGCCGCCGACATTTTCATAATAAACATCAATGCCCTGCGGGGCGACTTCGCCAAGGCTTCCTGAAAGGTCGTCGGTATCGCGGTAATTTATTACCGCATCAACGTTCAATTCGGTGCGCAACCATTTTGCCTTGCCCCTATCACCGGTCGATCCGATAACCCGGCATCCCTTGGCTTTGGCGAGTTGGCAAACCACAGATCCGACCGCCCCGGCGGCGGCGGAAACAAAGACGGTATCGCCCGCCTTGCAATTGGCGATCCGGTTCAACCCCACCCAGGCCGTCATGCCGGGCATACCAAGCACACCCAGAAACTTTTCGGGCGGAATATCAGGCATATCGGGGATGGGATGCAGGTAATCACGTTCAAGCAGCGCATGGCTGCGCCAGCCGGTCATCGAGGTAACAAGCGATCCTTCGGCAAAGCGTGGGTCGCGGCTTTGCATGACCCGGCCAATCGCGTGACCTTCAAGCGGGGCATTCAGTTCGAACGGCGGGATATAGCTTTTGCGTTTGGTCATGCGACCGCGCATATAGGGATCGACCGACATCCAGATATTTTCAATCAGGACTTCCCCGTCAAGCGGATTTGGCAGGACGCTGTCTCTTACCGCGAAGTCTTCCGTGGTGGGAACGCCATCGGGGTAATGTAAAAGGTGGATTTCCTTTGCTGCAATGCTCATCTGGGCCTCCTCGGTCGGTTTTACGCACGCTAAGATGTGCCCGACGTAGGATTCCGACCGTCATTTCGCAATGGCGGATTTCGGTCGAATTGCAAAAGCCCTTTGGTTTCAGGAGTGTTTCAGGGGTTAAGAAAATAAATCGATCCGTTAAGCAATGTAGCGAAGCCAACCCACAATGCATAGGGCACCAGAAGCATCCCCGCCAGCCGATCAATCCGCCAGAACATCGCGCAATTGACAATGATCAGGATCAGAAGCGGGATGATATCGACGAGCCCCAAAAATGGTGACTGCGCCCCGAAAAACAGGAATGACCACAGAAGGTTCAGGGTCAGTTGGGCGGCGTAGATGGCAAAGGGGGCCTTTGCCCCGTAAATCCCGCGTTTAAGCCAGACGCGCCAGCCGCTAAAGGCGATCAGGAAATAAATCAGGCTCCATGCCGGACCAAACAGCCAGTTTGGCGGATTGAAAAACGGCTTTTCCAGTGTCGGATACCAGTCATGGACGCTGGTTGCCGTGACGGCCCCGCCTGCTGCCGAAATGATCAGACACAGCACCATGAACGCAATCAGGGCAAAGACGCGCGTGCGATGATTGGGCTTGAAGATGGTGCCGGTGTGATCGGTCATGGTTTTATCCCTGTTTGCCATTGGACATCCAATAGATCGGTCCAAAAGGCTTATCCGCAAGGGGAGGGAGTCCAAGCGGGTATGAAGCCACAATAAATATAGCCGCATAAGTGATTAGTATCACAGCTGAAACATGTCTGGATATTGTATGCGCTTGCTATAATCTGATTGTTCCCTCTGCCGGAAATGTAAAATACGGTGCGCTGGTGGTGGGATACTTGAAAAGAACAAAACGTTGCCAACATGTTGGCAACGATTAGGCACTGGCTTATGGGGATGGAAATGTTCAATCTGAATTCAATGAAGATCGGCACGCGAATGCTGATCATCGTCGCGGGGGCGATCCTTGCGGCACTGCTGGTTGGGGCGTTCGGTCTGACCGAATTGCGCAGCAATATGCTTGAAGATCGTAAGGCAAAAACCAAAAATCTGGTTGAATCAACAATCAGCCTGATTGGGCATTTCCATGCAATGGAACAGTCCGGCGAAATGACCACCGAACAGGCGCAAAATGCGGCCAAGGCGGCGGTGGCGGCCCTTCGGTATGATGAAACCAACTATTTCTTTGTGTTTGATTACACGCCGGTGGTTCTGATCCATGACATCAAGAAGGATCTTGTTGGCAAGAATCTGAGTGATGCGGTTGATGGATCGGGTAAACACCATTACCGCGAATTCGCCCGTGTCGCCAAAGAAGAGGGGCAGGGCTTTGTCGATTATACCTATCAGGTGCCAAAGTCTGACAAGCTCCGTCCGAAGCTTTCCTTCGTCAAGGCGTTCAAGCCGTGGGGCTGGGTTGTTGCCACAGGGATCTACATTGATGACGTGAATGCCGTCTTCATGCAGAGCATGCTGGTGATGGGACTGGTGGCATTGGCGGTCTTGTGTGCGGTTGTCGGTGTTTCGCTGATGATCAGCCGGGGCATTACCCGTCCGCTTTATGCCATTTCGGAAAACATGCTGCGTCTGTCGCAGGGCGATCACAAGATCGACGTCAAATATACCGATCAGAAAAGCGAGATCGGCGATCTGGCCCGCGCCATGGATATCTTCAAATCGAAAACAATCGAAATGGAAGAAATGCGCGAAGCGCGTGAAGAGCAGGAGCGTGTTGCCGAGGAAGAAAAACGCGCCGCACTTCGCAAAATGGCCGACAGTTTCGAGGCCAGCGTCGGGCAGGTGGTTGCACAGGTTATTCAGGCATCGGGTAACATGCAGCATTCCGCCAATGCGATGACCGATACCTCTAAACAGGTCGGTCAGCGCTCGACCATTGTTTCCGCGGCTTCGCAGGAAATGTCGAGCAACGTGGAAACCGTTGCATCGGCAGCCGAGGAATTGAGTGCCTCGATTGCGGAAATCAGCAATCAGGTCGCGCAATCATCTACCATTGCCAATGGTGCTGTTCGGACATCCGAAGACACCCACCAGAAGATCGAACTGCTGGCCGAGGCGGCAAACCAGATTGGCGAGGTCGTTTCGCTGATTACCGATATTGCCGAACAGACCAACCTTCTGGCGCTTAACGCTACCATCGAGGCGGCGCGAGCCGGTGATGCCGGCAAAGGCTTTGCCGTGGTGGCCAACGAGGTCAAAAACCTTGCCAACCAGACCGCACGCGCGA
>NZ_AUNC01000046.1:0-6858 GCF_000714555.1 Thalassospira permensis NBRC 106175
ATTCTGGTGTTTGCATTGCCAGAGCGATGTGCGGTCGCATGGTATTGTAAGCATTGATGGCTTCGTTGAACAGCTTGGCTAGATCTTCGAATGTTTTGCACCGGTGCAGGATGAACTCCTGTTTGAGAATGCCATTGACGCGCTCGGCCAAAGCGTTCTGATAACGGTCATATCCATCCGTCATCGACGGGGTGATTTGATTTTTCAAAATTTTTTTTCCAGCATCTGGGAATAATTGGGCCTGCCAGCTGTCTAACCTTTATGTCGTCATTGAACATAGAGGTCCCCCGATGTCCCACGCTTCGTTTTCGCCCCGTTCCTTTGTTGCGCGCCGCATCATGGCGTTTGGCGTATTTGCCTGTATGTCGGTTGCCGGAATTGTCGGCATGGCTATTGTCGCCAATGCCCATAACGGTGTTGATCATAGCAAACAGGGTTCAATGCCCCGTGATGATCACGAAGCCCATAGCGGGCATACCATGCCCGAAAGTGCATCGGCTGATATTCCCGAACATGAAAAGCCGTTTCTGGCAAAAAATGCGGCCGCCATGGACAAGATGATGGCTGATATGAATGTCGCGCCGACCGGCGATATTGATCGGGATTTTGTGGTCATGATGGTCCCGCATCATCAGGGGGCAATTGATATGTGCGCGGCCTATCTGCCTTATGCCGGCAATACGCAGCTCAAACGCCTGTGTCAGGAAATCATTGTGACCCAGCAACAGGAAATTGTTGCGATGTATCTCGCCATCGGGGCGGAATTGCCGCCTTCGGCCCCGGCATCGACTCGTTAACCACGAATGCCCATGCCTGCGCAGTGGCAACCGTTCACCGCCTAACATTGGCCGCCTGTTACCTGCCTATCGCCTTTCTTCGATATATTTCTACGCCTGCTGCATTTCCGTGCGCCATATCTCCGCCCCTGGTCAGGAGCAACCAAGGGCAGGGTAAGTCGCCTTACGCCAAGGAGTACTCATGAAGAATATTTTTGCCAGAACCCTTATGGTCTGTACGCTTTTAGCGGGCAGTTCCGCCATCGTTCTTGCCGGACAGGCCCCCTATCCGGCGACCAGCCCCGACCGGGTGCTGGGCCATCAGGATCGGGTTTATTCCGCCGACCAGTTTTCAAATACAGTGTCGGTGATTGACCCTGCCGATAATAAATTGCTGGGCGTGCTGCGCCTTGGCGATCCGCAGCCGCGCAACCTCAGCCCGCTGTATCGCGGGCAGTTGCTGGTGCATGGCTTGGGATTTTCGCCCGATGGCAAAACGCTGGCGGTTGTCGCGGTCGGCAGCAACGCCATCAGTTTTATCAACACCCATGACAACACTGTCCTGCACACCACCTATCTGGGCCGGTCCCCGCATGAAACCTTTTTCACACCCGATGGTAGTGAAATCTGGGTGACCATCCGCGGTGAGGATTATGTTCAGGTGCTGGATGCCAAGACATTCGAACCCAAAACCCGTATCCAGACCCCTGCCGGTCCGGGCATGCAGATTTTCTCGCCCGATGGGAAATATGGCTATATCTGTTCGTCTTTCAATCCGGAAACACTCGTGGTTTCGGTGGCCGATCACAAGATCGTCGGCCATGTGAAGCAGGCCAGCCCGTTCTGCCCGAACATTGCCGCCAACCCCGACGGCAGTCAGGTGTGGTTCACCCTTAAAGATATTGGCAAAGTACAGATATTTGATGCCAAACCGCCCTTTGATGTGATCAAGACGATTGATACCGGCCCGATCACCAACCATGTAAACTTTGCCCGCACGGCCAAGGGTAATTTTGCCTATGTCACGATTGGTGGCCTTAATCAGGTCAAGGTGTTTGATACGGAAACCTTTGAACAGGTGGCGACCATTCCGGTCGGGCGGCTGCCCCATGGTCTGTGGCCATCTGGCGATGGATCGCGGGTATATGTTGGGATTGAAAACGATGACCAGCTGATGGCGATTGATACCGCCACCAACAAGGTGATTGCATCCATTCCTGTCGGTCAGGCCCCGCAGGCCATTGCCTATGTCCCCGGTGCGGTAACCGAAGGGGCGGGAACCGACAATCTGGAACCGCTGAAGGCAACGGACAATTCGGTGCAGCTGTCATTGCGTGCGGTTGGCGGGGCCAGGGATGGTTCGGCCCCCAGCAACGTGTCGCTGTTTGATCAGGGCCTGACACAGGTGGTGCAGGCCTCGGTCACCGGTCTGGAACCAGGCAAGGAATACGTCCTTGCACTGGCGGGCAATCCGGATGGCAGCGGAACATTGCAGGCCCTGTCGAATTTCAAGGCCAACCCGACCGGGGCAAGTATTGTCAATGCGCTTGGTCCGATCCGCCAGTTGGTCAAGGGCGAGGATGAGCAGCCCAAACGTTATCTGGTAGTGGCCCCGAAAACCGCCGATGGTATTGGCGCACCGGTGCAGGTTCAGGCCGACTGACCCCATATGGTATTTCACCCCGGTTCCGATGCGGGCCGGGGTGAAACGGATTATATACGAAACGGATTGCATTATTTGTCCTGCAATCCGTTTGGTGTCCTTCATTGCCAGATGCCCGGCACCGTATTGGCAATGGAGGTGTCTGGCCCCAGCACAAGAATTACCAGTGCCACAACACGCCCCTGTCACAGGACGATAGGAATGCATGATGACATGATCCGGCGGATAGAACCGCTGATCCCGGCCCTTCGGCGATATGCGCGTGCCCTTTGCGGTGATCGCGCGCAGGCCGATGATCTGGTACAGGATTGTCTGGAACGCGCCATCAGCCGCTGGCACCAGCGCCGCGACGATGGCAACACACGCACATGGATGTTTACCATCCTGCATAATCTAGCGGTCAATTACTGGCGTCAAAACCGGTATCGCGGACCGCATATCGCTCTTGATGATACGGTCGAAACCGCATTTGCCCATGACGGCACACAGGAAAACAGCCTGCATTATCAGGATGTGATGGGCGCGATTGCAACCCTTCCCGATGATCAGCGCAGCATTCTGCTGCTGGTATCGATCGAAGATCTGTCCTATGCAGAAACGGCAAAGGTGCTGGATATACCGTTAGGGACGGTTATGTCGCGTCTGTCACGCGGGCGAGAAAGATTGCGCCAGATTCTGGATGGTGACAGGCGGAACAACGGGGATCGTCAAAGCACCCCAAATTTGCGGAGGGTCAAATGAGCCACAGTCCCATTTCAGAAGACGATCTGCATGCTTTTGTTGATGGTGCGCTTGATGGGGCGCGCCACGATGCGGTGGCGGCCTATATCGCGCAGCATCCCGATATTGCCAGACGGGTTGATGCCTATGCCCGGCATCGCGACCTGATGCGCGTGGCTTTTGCCCCGGTAGCCGATGAACCGGTGCCATCGCAATTGAATTTGCATCACCTGATCGAAAACCGCCGTCATGACGGCAAGTCGGTAACCGATCACCGTCAGGATGGATTTCAGGACGGGAATGCGGGCGGTCGGATTGCGTGGTTTGGCGGTTGGCAGGGGGCGGCAGCCGCGATTGCTTTGCTGTGTGTTGGTGGCGGGGCCGGATGGGGATTGCACGGATTTGTGCAAAATCCCGATGTGCCGGTTTTGACGGCATTGTCGGCGTCTGAAGGGATTGGTGCTTTAGCACGCGAGGCATCGGCCAGCTATATCGCCTATGCCCGAGATCGCAACCGGCCGGTCGAAATCCGGGCGGATAAAACCGATGATTTGCTGCGCTGGATCAGTGATCGGGTCGGAATGAATTTGCATGTACCCGATCTGACGGCGGATGGATACCGGTTTATGGGCGGGCGGGTTGTCGCTACCGATCACGGCCCGGCGGCAATGCTGATGTATGATGATGATCAGGGGGTGCGTCTGGTGATGCTGGCCCGACCGATGCAGGCTGACCAGAATGCCCCGATGCAGGAACATCATGCCGATGGTGTCACCGGGTTTTCCTGGGCATCGATGGGCACGGGTTACAGTGTGGTCGGGCCGCTTTCCGATGACCTCTTGCACCCGGTCGCCGATCAAATGCGCAAACAGCTAACAACCCCGGCATAGGCCGGGACGGTTTGACGAATACCGGATGCCGGATTGTGTAAAACGGTCCGGCATCCGGGCCGGTCATAGAGGCCAGAACAGGGCGCTTAGCAACGACTGCGTTCGCTGCTGCCCGATCAGTCATTTAGCGGAACATCATTACCGGCACATGGCAGGACCGAACCATTTCGGTGGTGGTGCTGCCGATGATCAGGTTGCGGATGCGCGAATGGCCGTATGCGCCCATGATCAGAAGGTCGATGCCATCCGCCTCGATCCGGTTTTTGATCACGTCTTCGGGTTCACCGGCCTCGAAACCGGCGTCAACATCGTATCCTGCCTTGCGCAAAATGGTCGCCGCGTCATCAAGCTTTTCCTGAAGGCTATCTGTTGGTTTGCCAACGCAAAGCAAGACGCACGGAAGTCCGGTAAACAGCTTGCCACCCGCAATGTGGCGCACGGCCTTCATCGCACTTTCGCCGCCGTCAAACGCAATCAGGAACTTGTTGATCGGCTTGAATGCGCGCGATGCGACCAGAACCGGTTTGGTCGCAGACCGGACAACCCGTTCAAGATTTGATCCCAGATGCAGTTTGGCAAAATCGGCGGCCTCGCCCCGCTTGCCAATGATGATCAGGTCGGCATCGCCTTCAAACTCGCCAATTGCATCAATCAGATCGCCATGACGAAGCTTGGAGGTAACGGATGAAAGTCCGGCTTCTTCAAGGCCCGATTTGGCTTCTTCAAGCAACAGCCGCCCGCGTTTTAGCTCTAGCTTGGCCTTTTGTTCATCAAGGTCGGCCAGTTCCTGCAAAAGTGCGCTACGTGCACCAAGTTTGAGGTTACCACTAAGGTCGGCGGGTTCGGAGCCCACGCCGCGACGGCCCAGCACATGCATCAGCTCAACCGATGCCTCGGTGCGTTCCGCCACCCAGCAGGTCAGGTCGCGAACGCTTTGCGAATAGCTCGATCCGTCGATCAGTGCGATCAGATGTGTCATTGATCGTCCCCTTCCCTAATGGCCCATCAGGCGTTCAAAAGCGCCGGGCTTGTCATGTATGGCCAGTTTATCGACAATTGTTTCGCTGGCTTCATTGAGACCGATCAATTCGACTTCGGCCCCTTCACGGCGGAATTTCAGCACGACCATATCAAGGGCCGCAACACTTGAAATGTCCCAGATATGCGCATGGCTGACATCAATCGTGACCTTGTCCAGCGCTTCCTTGAAATTGAATGCCGCGGTGAAATCATCGGCAGAGGCAAAGAAAACCTGCCCTTCGACGTTATAGGTCCGATGCGTACCGTCTTGTGAAAGTGTGCTGGACACGCGGAAAATCTGCGAAATCTTCCACGCAAAGAAAATGCCGGACAGCAAAACCCCGATCAAAACGCCAATCGCAAGGTTATGGGTCGCGACGACCGTTACCACGGTTGCCAGCATCACGATGGACGAGCTTCTCGGATGGTCACGAAGGTTTTTGATCGAGGACCAACTGAATGTTCCGATCGAGACCATGATCATGATCGCAACAAGGGCTGCCATCGGAATGATGCTGACGATATCGCTTAACACGACGATCATGAAAAGCAGGAAAACCCCGGCAACAAAGGTCGATAAACGTCCGCGCCCGCCCGATTTCACATTGATCACGGATTGCCCGATCATCGCGCAGCCCGCCATGCCGCCGATAAAGCCGGTGGCGGTATTGGCAATGCCCTGGCCGATGCATTCGCGGTTCTTGTTGGACGGTGTATCGGTCAGATCATCGACGATCTGGGCCGTCATCAGACTTTCGAGCAAACCGACAACCGCAACAGCCGCCGAATAGGGCAGAATGATCATCAGGGTTTCAAGGTTCAGCGGAATGTCGGGGATCAGGAAGACCGGCAGGGTCGAAGGCAGTTCGCCCATATCACCCACGGTTCGCAGATCGGCATTGATAAACAGCGAAATCACCGTCAGTACAACGATACAGACCAAGGGTGACGGGATTGCTTTGGTAATGCGCGGGAACAGATAGATAATGGCAAGTCCGCCCGCAACCATCACATAAGTCACCCAGGTGACATTGGTCAATTCGGGCAACTGTGCCATGAAAATCAGGATGGCCAAGGCGTTGACAAAACCGGTCATCACGGATTTAGAGACAAACCGCATGACATAACCCAGCCGAAGCAATCCGGCCCCGATCTGTAACAACCCGGCCAATACGGTAGCCGCCAGCAGATATTCAAGACCATAATCGCGCACGAGCGTAACCATAAGTACAGCAGTCGCGGCGGTCGCGGCTGAAATCATGCCCGGTCGCCCGCCGACAATTGCGGTAATCACGGCAATCGAGAAGGACGCATAAAGTCCGATCTTCGGGTCGACCCCGGCAATGATCGAAAAGGCGATGGCCTCGGGGATCAGGGCAAGGGCAACGACAATCCCGGCGAGGATATCGCCGCGAATATTGCCAAACCATTCGGTCCGCAATTGCGGAAGGAAATCGGTGTTCACAGGCTTAACTCCAGTCTCGCAGTCCGCCAGCAATCCGGCAGACGGGTTTCTGTTATATGATCAGGGAATAAAAAGTGGGGCGGAAAGCTGTTTCGTCACTGCCACGCGATAACATCGGCGCTGTTGATACAGCCCGGTCGCAAGCAGGAATTATCGAAACAGTTCTTACATCGGCCCCGTGTCCGTCAAAGGATAAACAAGTTTTGCTGCGTCGCAACGCAGCCTATTTAAAGGAATTCCAGAACCGGCACAACCAACAATATTGGAAGGCTGCGGGTAAAGTGCTGTGATCCAACGTAAAAGACCCCGCTTAAATCAAAGCGG
>NZ_AUNC01000047.1:0-6311 GCF_000714555.1 Thalassospira permensis NBRC 106175
ATTTCTCATATCAACATGTCTTTGGTGTTGAAGGACAAATCCGGATTCATAAAGGAATCCCGGAACCACTCCGTCTGAAAAACATATTTCCCGCTAAACAGCACCGATTGAACGGCACTACGACAAACCTGCCGAAAACCTTAAAGGGAACGGAGATTCATTACTGTTTACAGGGGAACACGGCGCTTTCATAGCGCGTCGGGCACCCGGCCCGTAAAAACAACCTATATGGCTTGACGCCTTATTCCAACTGTTTTTTTCAATGCCCGTATTTTTTTTGCAATGACGTGGCAGATCGGTCAGATCACACAGCGCCCGACAGAACAGCGGGTCTTTTTGGCTGCAACGCAGCGCACGATGCCCCCCAGATCCTCCCGATATTCCACGCCGACAAATCCGGCCTCGACCAAAAGACGGGCAACGTCTTCTTCCTGTCCCTGCCCGATTTCAAAAATCACGAATCCGGCCGGTTTGACGAGTGAAAATGCAACCTGTGACAGAATGCGATACGCACCAAGCCCGTCACCTTCATCGGTCAGCGCCAGACGCGGATCATATTCGCGCACTTCGGGCGATAATATTTCCATATCTGCGCGTGTGATATAGGGCGGATTGGACACCACCAGATCAAAACCTTCCTGGCGTTCCTCGTCCGTAATCGCACTGTCCCAGTCCGACACACGAAACTCAACCTGATCGCCAAGATCAAGGCGGTCAGCATTTTCGCGTGCGCAGGCAACTGCCCCCGCACTGATATCAACGCCAAGCCCACGGGCATTTTGCAGATCGCCGACGATGGATAACAACAGGCATCCCGTGCCGGTTCCGAAATCAATAACCGTCGGCGCGTCGCGGTCTTCAAGCCAGTCCAAAGCCAGTTCGACAAGCGTCTCGCTATCGGGGCGTGGATCAAGGGTTTCGGGGGACAGCTTGAAACTGTGACGCCAGAAACCCCGTTGCCCCAAAATGCGTGATACCGGTTCGCGCTTCAAACGGCGTGCGATCATGTCCCGGAATTTTGCTGCACGGTCATTGGCAACCACATCCTCGGGCCATGCCGAAATCCGGCTACCATCAACTTCTGCTGCATCGGATAATAGAATACGGGCATCCATTCGGGCATTTTCGATACCAGCATCACGCAATGCGCCAACCGCCTCGGCCATCAGCGCGCCAAGGGTTACCGAGTTGTCGGTCGTGGTGGCATGGTCTGCCGTCATGGGATCAATTCTCGATCTCGGCCAGTTTCTGGGCCTGATCTTCCGCAATCAGGGCATCAATCATTTCATCAACCGACGTTCCGCCCGTAATGAAATCATCCAGTCGATAAAGGGTCAGGTTGATACGATGATCCGATACACGCCCCTGCGGGAAGTTATAGGTCCGGATGCGTTCAGAACGATCCCCGGAACCGACCTGCGATTTGCGGTCGGCTGCGCGCGCGCTGTCCTTGCTTTCACGCTCCTGATCATACAGGCGAGAAAGCAGCATCTTCATCGCCTTTTCCTTGTTCTTGTGCTGCGACTTTGCTTCCTGGCTGGCGGCGACCACACCGGTCGGGATATGGGTGATACGCACCGCACTGTCCGTGGTGTTAACGTGCTGGCCACCCGCCCCTTGCGAACGATAGGTATCGATACGCAAATCTTTTGGATCGATATGGATGTCGACCTCCTCGGCTTCGGGCAGAACGGCAACGGTTGCCGCCGAGGTATGAATGCGCCCGCCACCTTCGGTCACGGGCACACGCTGCACCCGATGCACGCCACTTTCAAATTTCAGGCGCGCAAACACGCCCGAACCCGATACGTTGACGATGACTTCCTTGTATCCGCCAAGATCGTTTTCATTGGCGTCCATCTGCTCGAACTTCCAGCCGCGGTTTTCCGCGTAACGCTGATACATGCGATACAGATCGGCGGCAAACAGGGCAGCTTCCTCGCCACCGGTACCGGCGCGAATTTCAAGGATGGCGTTCTTTTCGTCCGCATCATCCTTGGGCAGAAGCATCAGCTTCACGTCATGCTCGGCCTTCGGCAGCGCGTCGAGGATTTCATATTTCTCGGCTTCGGCCATTTCGCGCATATCGCGATCAGAACCCGCATCGTCAAGAATTTCCTGCGCACCTTCCAGATCAACGCGAAGCTTTTTGACCTTTTCGACCGCTTCGACAATCGGGGACAGCTCGGCATATTCGCGCGACAGTTTGGCAAACGAGTCACCATCCACCGCCCCACCTGACAGCAGGGATTTGAGCTCGTCGAACCGGCGTACAACGCCATCAAGTTTACCGGGGTCCAGACTCACTCTTTTTCCTCCTTCGGGGGTTCATCATTCTGTTCGGCTTTGGTGCCATTCTGTTCGGACTGCAACGCGAACAAGCGCGTCAAAAGCTTTTGCGCCTTCATCCATTCGACCGTTCCCGCACCATCCGTGGTCGCCGCAAGGTCTTTAAGCGCTTGGGTCGGTGCATGCAACAACCTATTGATCAAAAGCCGGGTTGCCTTTTCAGCATCACCGTGGCTCTCGCGCAGCGCATCATCACGCACCGTTTCGAAATGCGTTCTTAAATCCGCCATCGCCGGGATCGCGGCACGCTCGGCCCGGACACGGACGAAATGTTCAACCTCTTCCTCGATCAGCGCCCAGGCTTCGTCGGCCTTTTCTTCACGACCGCCGCGTCCTTCGGCGGCAATTTTTTCAAGATCATCCAGCCGGTAAAAGAACACTTCGTCGATTTCGTCAACCTGCGGGTCGATATCACCGGGAACGGCGGTATCGATCATCAGAACCGGCCGATATCGTCTGCGTTTGATTGCGGCAAGGGCGCGCGTTTTGTCAATAATATAGCGGCGCGATCCACCCGCGGTCAGAACCATGTCCGCCTCGGCCAACAAGCGATCCAGATCATCAAGTTCCGACCAGTGGCAATCAAGGCGGCGCGCCACAAGACGCGCCCGTGCCGCGAGCCTATCGGTCACCAAAACCCGACCCATACCGCGTTCGGCAAGGGATGCGGCAATCAGTTCGCCCATGTCCCCGGCACCGGCCAAAAGCAATGTGCAGTTGGCAATATCACCATGCAGGTCACGCGCAACAGACTGTGCCGCCGCGGCAATCGAAACCGCCCCCTGCCCGATCCCCGTCCGGCTGCGCACCTTTTTGGAAATGGCATAGGCCGTCTGATAAACCAGTTCCAGTTCGCGTCCGACAAGCTGATGCTGCCGTGCGATCCGGTGGGCATCCTTGACCTGTCCGAAGACTTCCGGTTCGCCAATCACCAGACTGTCTAGCGACGCGGCAACCGCAAACACATGGCGCAACGCATCACGCCCGGAACGGATATAAAGCTCGCTTGCCAGCTTGTCGCGATCAATATCCGCCCAAAGCGCCAAAAGATCGATCAACCGTTCCCGGCCGCGTTCGGCTTCGGACGCAAGCAAATGGATTTCAGTGCGGTTGCAGGTCGAAACCACGATCGCCTGACCCAAACGGGCCTGCAAAATCGCCGACAGGAACTGCGGCAGGCGGGCTTCGTCGATGAACAGACGGTCGCGCGTATCCTCGCTGGAGCGCCGATGATTGGTCCCGATCACCATCATACGATCCAGTGGCCAGTCTCCGGCTTCTTCACGCGCGAATGCGTCTGTCACCCTGCACTTACCTTTTGCCGATTACGCCTGCAAGCTGATCAAGTGCGATTTCCTGCTGCTCGCCACTGTCAAGGTCGCGCAACTGTGCAATCCCCTTGGCCAGTTCGTCATCGCCAAGAATAACCGCAAGATGCGCATTGGCCTTGTCCGCACGCTTCATGCGCTTTTTCATGTTACCGGCATAGCCAAGCTCGACCGCGACCCCCGCCTCACGCAAAGTCTGCGCCAGCGTGCGGCATCGTGCCTCGGCAGCATCCCCCATCGGGATCAGCGCAACCGGGCGTGGTGCTGCCGGGGCTTCACCGACCATCAATGCCAGACGTTCAACACCTGCAGCCCAGCCAACGCCAGCCGTCTGCGGGCCACCCATGGTCGAAATCAGGCCATCGTAACGGCCACCGGCCATCACGGTGCCCTGTGCACCAAGGGTGTTGGTCGTGAACTCGAAACAGGTATGACAATAGTAATCCAGACCACGCACCAGACGCGGGTTCAACTCATACCCGATCCCGATATCACCAAGTCCACCAGTCAGCGACTTGAAGAATTCCTGACTGTGTTCATTCAGATATTCGGCAAATAGCGGTGCGTTGGCCACAAGTTCCCTGTCGCCTTCATCCTTGGAATCAAGGATACGCAGCGGGTTCTTTTCAAGACGCGCCCGGCTATCTTCCGACAGCCTGTCGAAATGTCCCTTGAAATAATCGACCAGAACATCGCGATACGCAGCCCGGCTTTCGGGATCGCCAAGGGTATTGAGCTCAAGCGTTATGCTTTCCCAAAGACCAAGGCTTTTAAGGATATGCGCCCCATAGGCGATCATTTCGATATCGCCCGCGACCTGCTCGACGCCCAGAAGCTCCGCACCGATCTGGTGGAACTGACGCTGGCGGCCTTTCTGCGGGCGTTCATACCGAAACATCGGACCGTAATAGGAAACCTTGACCGGCGACATCTGCTGCATGCCATTCGAGATATAGGCACGTGCAATCCCGGCCGTGCCTTCGGGGCGTAGCGTTATCTGTTCGCCGCCGCGATCTTCAAAAGTATACATTTCCTTGGTTACCACATCAGATGTGTCGCCAAGGGTCCGGGCAAAGACCTCTGTAAACTCAAAGATTGGCGTAGTCATGCGGTGGTAACCATACAACTCGCCAATGTCGCGCGCGACCTGCGCGATATGATCCTGCAGACGGTTCTGTTCAGGCAGAAGGTCATGCGTGCCACGGACGGGTTGAAGCGATGCCACTTTGGGGTCTCCGATCTAACTTGAATTCCAGATATTTGCGCCAAAATGATCGGCCCAAATTCATATGAACATGAAAATAGCTTTCCACCCGGACGGCGGAAAGCCAAAATTCGTCAATTCTGCTACGCTATTCTGCCGCGGCCAGCTTTGCCGCTTCTTCGGCTTCGATCTTGGCGGCGCGTTCTTCGACCAGTTCGACGATATGGTCGACCATTTTTTCGGTGCTGATATTGTGATCCGGGCGACCGGAAATATACATCTTGTGGTTTCCACCACCGCCACCGGTAAGCCCGATATCGGTTTCACGCGCCTCGCCTGGGCCATTGACGATACAGCCAATGATCGACAACGAAATCGGCGTCGAAATGTGCGCCAGCCGTTTTTCAAGCTCCGCCACGGTATCGACAACGTTAAAGCCCTGACGTGCACAGGACGGGCAGGAAATGATCTGCACACCGCGGGTCCGAAGGCCCAGAGATTTCAGAATGTCATAACCAACGTGGATTTCCTCGACCGGGTCTGCCGAAAGCGACACACGCAACGTATCGCCGATACCGGCCCACAGAAGGTTGCCCATGCCAATCGCCGATTTAACAGTACCACCGCGAAGGCCTCCAGCCTCGGTAATCCCCAGATGCAAAGGATAATCGCATGCCTCGGCCAAACCGTAATAGGCGGCAACCGCAAGGAATACATCCGATGCCTTGACCGAAATCTTGAACTCGTAGAAATCCTGATCTTCAAGGATTTTGGCGTGGTTCAACGCACTTTCGACCATCGCCTCCGGGCAGGGCTCGCCATAACGTTCCAGCAATTCCTTTTCAAGCGACCCGGCATTGACCCCGATACGCATCGAACAGCCGTGATCCTTTGCCGCCTTCACGACTTCACGTACACGATCGGTCGATCCGATATTGCCCGGGTTGATCCGCAGGCACGCTGCACCGGCTTCGGCGGCTTCGATGGCACGTTTGTAATGGAAATGTATATCGGCGACGATCGGGACATGCACCTGCTTGATGATGTCCTTAAGCGCCGCGGTCGACTCCCGATCCGGGCAGGAAACACGAACAATATCGGCACCTGCTTCTTCAAGGCGCAGGATCTGATCCACGGTCGCAGCAACATCGGTGGTCAGGGTATTGGTCATCGACTGCACCGAAATCGGCGCGTCTCCACCAACTTCCACATTACCAACGCGGATCTTGCGGCTTTTGCGGCGTTCAATATCTCGATAAGGGCGGACGCTCATTTCCGGTTCCAAGCAAATCTGTGTCTCTAGGCCGACTATATAGCTTATCAAGTGCCAATTAGAAACCGTTGCCTTACGGTTTTTCCGTCAGATTTTGCAAAGCTGTCATAAAAAAAGCGGCCTGATATGGCCGCTTCAGACCGCTGACAAACCCCGT
>NZ_AUNC01000048.1:0-5168 GCF_000714555.1 Thalassospira permensis NBRC 106175
TTGTGGTAGAAAGAAAAAGTCAACGGGATAAAAGCGCCCGGACCAAAACCCGCAAAGCGTGATTCGCTTTGCGGGTTTTTGCGTTTGGGGCCAGATGAAAGTGATGATGATGCAGCAGCACAAAGACAGACCGATCCGGCGGCAACATCGCCGGATGATGACCGGCGGGTGGAAAAGCCATTACGGCGGTTTTGCGCCCGTGTCCTAACCCACCCCAAGGTCACCCAAAGGTCAAGACGGGAGAAGTGCGCCTTGTTGGCAAGGCAACCGGTAAAATTGTGATCGGCAGCGGCTGGGCTGCGCCGGGTAGCATCTGGCAAGCGGTGGCTGAGATGAGTCATGACGGGAGAGGTGCGTCTTGTTAGCAAAGTAATGGCGAGATTGCGATCTGGTAGCGGCTAGGCTACGTCGGGCAGCATTTGGCAAGCGGCGGCTGGTGATGGGTCCGCTGGTGATAGGTCAGGACGGGAGAGGTGCGCCTTGTTGGCAAGGCAGCCGGCGAAATTGTGATCGGCAGCGTTTGGCCGCGACTGGCAGAATTGGGCAGCAGGTGGCAAACAGCGGCGGGAGGTGGGTCTTCGACCGAAACAAGCTGGTTGGAATGGGGCGTCTGGTCCGGGGCGACTGGTGCGACGGGCCGGAGTCCGTCGGCTGTTTGGATTTCCGTGTTCGTCAAACGGGGGACATCCGCCGAGGGAGCCAGCGCGGCAAAGTTTGGCGGAACCACGCGTCGGAGGCAGCATGGGAGGATCACGGCAGGTTGCGTTTCATCGGGTGGCGGGAAGTGGCAAAACGACCAGAGGGGTGAGAAGCAGTTCGGCAAGGAACCTATGGCGAGGAGCCAAGCGCACCGTTCGGAGGCCCGAAGCACGCCCAAGGCCCGGAACCGGTTCCGATGGAGCGTATCTTTTGGCGGGTTTACGGATCACCAGACTACCCTGCCGGTTGGGAATTCTGGCAGAGTTTTTTTGGGAGCCGCCGGTTGTAACCGCGTACTTGGAAAATGGTGCCAAAGCCATCATGATGGGACAAGGCTAGCAGGCTGTTTCGTATCAGCCTGTCCGGTGTGCGGACAGGGATCGGGATAAAGGCAATCGCATGGTCATGGTAAAACTTGACGACGCAATCGACCGGATCACGGGGGATATTTCCCGAACCGGTGCCCTGACCGCAGAAGCATCGCGCCGATACGAGGAAATGTTTCCGGGCTTTCGCGCCGAACTGGCCCGTGTGCTTGAACAGGCCCCGACCATCACTGACGCCGCGCAGGCGGCCATGATGCTGGTCGATGCGGCGTCGCGAAGCCTTCGGGACAGTTTCCCCCATCAACCCCATTGCGACTGCCGGGATGGATGCAGCGCGTGCTGCCACCTGTTTGTCGCGGTGCCGCCCGGTGTCACCAGCCTGATTGCCGAGCATATCCGCAAGACGTTTCCGCCGGACGAACAGCAGGCATTGCTTGAACGTCTGACCCAGGCAGCACGGATCATTGAACAGGCAAAGACCACATCCGAAGTGCGCGCACGCTGCCCGCTTCTAGGCGCAGATGAAAGATGCACGATCTATGACGTTCGCCCCCTGACCTGCCGGGCCTTTACATCATCGAGTGCGCCGCGTTGCCAAAGCATGGTCTTTGGTGATGAACGGCAACGCATGGATCGGATTGATCAGAATCCCGGGCATTACCGCCTGCATCTTGAAGCGACCGAAGCCCTTCAGGATGCCGCCAAAGCCCGCGGGCTTGACGGGCGGCAAATGGGGTTCGTTCATGCGCTGCTTGATCAACTGGAAACGGCGGGAGACGAGATACAAGATTAAATTTCGGCTGATGCGTTGCATCGGGCCGGAACAGGTCCATTTTCAATGCGTTGATAAAATTCACCAATTCCTTCCATCTTGATACGGGCAAAGCAGCACATGAACAACTTCCCTGATCCCAAGGTCGCCTTCGTCACCGGTGCTGCGCAGGGTTTGGGGCTGGGGATTACGCAGCATCTTCTGTCGACGGGATGGAAGGTCATGCTGTTTGATCTGGATGCGGATGCCGGGGATGAAGCCATCACCGCCCTTTCCGAAGAACAGCGCGAACGTGCCCTGTTTTTCAAGGGCGATGTTTCCAATGAACGCGATGTTGCCATTGCGGTTCAGCAAACCGTCGACCGGTTCGGGCGCATTGACGGGCTGGTCAATAATGCCGGGATTGCCGACCCGCATTCGGGATCGTTCGAACATCTGGATTGGGAAAGCTGGCAACGGGTGATCAATGTCAATCTGGGTGGGGCGTTTCTGGCGGCCAAACATGCGACACAGCATTTGCGCAAAACCCGTGGGGCGATTGTCAATATCGCATCGACCCGCGCCTTTCAGTCCGAACCCAATACCGAAGCCTATGCCGCATCAAAGGGCGGCATGGTTGCCTTGACCCATGCCATGGCGGTCAGCCTTTCGGGGGCGGTGCGGGTCAATGGCATTGCGCCGGGCTGGATCGAGGTTGGCGACTGGCAGAAATCATCCGCCCGCGAAGAACCGCAACATCGCGATATTGATCGGCAGCAACACCCGGCGGGGCGCATCGGAACCCCGGATGATATCGCAAAAATGGTCGCCTTCCTGCTTGATCATGAACAATCCGGTTTCATGACCGGCGAAACCATCCGCATTGACGGCGGCATGACACATAAAATGATTTATGCCGATTAAGCGGGCCATGCCCGGCTTGCCAAACAGCGCCAATCCACCCCGCGATTGAAGAACTGAACAATTACATCGATATTGATAATAATAATCATTTATATTGAGATTGATTATCAATAGTGATAATCAGCACCCCATATCGATCCCGCCGGGGGGCGGGGAAATTCGACCTTGGGGTTTTTTCATGCCGATCACACCGATCTTCAAACGTCATACATTGAGTACGCTATTGCTGGCGTCTGTCAGCATGTCTGCTGTTGTTGCCCTTCCCGCCCATGCGCAGAACGCGACGGAGAGCAGCACAAACAGCACACAGACCGAAACCGACGATGCCATCAGGCTGGCCCCGATCCGGGTAGAGGACAACGCCACATCACAGGCAGGCGATCCGACCCCGCCGGTCTATGCCGGTGGTCAGGTCGCGACGGGTGGCCGGGCCGGTGTTTTGGGCAATAAGGACAATCTGGATATCCCGGTCAGCATCACCAGCTATACCAGCGAAGTGATCAGGAACCAGCAGGCCGATACACTTGCCGATGTGGTTGATAACGATCCGGGCGTTCTGACATCCTATAGCTATGGCGGATCGGGTGACCGCTTCATGATCCGCGGCTTCGTTCTTGACGGTGATGACGTGATGCTGGATGGCCTTTATGGCACGGCACCGCGCCAGTTGATCGACATGTCGATGTATGAGCGGGTCGAAGTTGTCAAAGGCGCATCGGCATTCATCAATGGCATGTCACCGGGCGGCAGCGGCATTGGCGGCGGCATTAACCTTATCCCCAAACGCGCGACAGATGATCCGATCACCAGTGTCACGACATTCTATGAAATGAACAGCCAGACCGGCGGGCATGTCGATTTCGGACGGCGTTTTGGCAAAGATAACCAGTTCGGCATCCGTGCCAATCTGAAATATGGCGACGGTGAAACCGCCATCGATGACGAAGACCGCAACAGCCAGATCGGGTCCCTGTCATTCGATTATCGCGGCGATGATACCCGCATCACGGTCGATGCCGGGCATAATGAAAAGAATATTGATCATGGGCGGACATCGGTAAATCTGCTCGGCACGCTTACGAACATCCCCGATGCGCCGGATGCAAGCCATAACTATAATGCGGATGGGACATGGGCCGACCTTGAGGACAGCTTTGTCCAGGGACGGATCGAGCATGATGTGAACGACTATCTTATGGCCTATGCCGCCGCAGGCACCCGCCACATGGAAGAATCCGGGATTTATTCGACCCCGCGCATTACCGGTACCGATGGCACCATGACCTATGGCGGTTCGACCATCATTCGCGAAGATACGACCAATAGTGCGCTGACCGGTGCGCGCGTTAAATTTGAAACCGGCTTGGTAAAGCATGAACTGAATGCCGGGGTTTCCTATCTTCAGAACAAAAGCCATCAGGCATGGGCGTTTTCGCCCGGTGCGTTGGCGTTTACCGGCAATATTTACGGGCCGACACCCACAGGCTATCCGGCGCTGGCAGCGCCATCAGGCAATCTGAGTGATCCGGGGCTTCGTAATATCAACGAACTGACCAGCTATTTTCTGGCCGATACCGTCAGCTTCCTTGACGACCGCGTCAGTGTCACGGGCGGTATTCGCCGTCAGTCGGTCAATACCAAGCAGTTCAGCCTGACCAGCGGTGCACAATCAAGCAACTATGACGCGGACGAATATACGCCAATGGTCGGGATTGTCGGCAATGTGACCGATCAGGTGTCGGTTTATGCCAACTATATGGAATCCCTGTCGCCCGGCGAAACAGCCGCCAGTGCGGCCAGTGACGCCACCCTGACCAACCCGAGCGAACAGTTGGCCCCTTACACGTCCGAGCAATATGAAATCGGGGCAAAGGCCGATTTCGGCAGCTTTGGCGGTAGTGTCGCCCTGTTTCAGATTTCCAAGCCGTTTTCTTATAAAAACGCCAGCAACACCTTTGCCGCAGACGGCGAGCAGCAGAACCGCGGCGTTGAATTCCAGGTCTTTGGCGAGCCTGTGACCGGCACCCGCATTCTGGGCGGTATCACGGTTTATGACGCGGAACTAACCGATACCCAGAACGGCACCAATGACGGCAACACGCCGATTGGCATTCCCGATTATGTTGCCAAGCTTGGCATTGAATATGACCTGCCGTTCCTTAAAGGGGCGACGGTCAATGCGCGTGCGGTTCACACGGCATCGCAATATGTCAATGCGACCAACACCCTTTCGATCCCGTCATGGACACGCCTTGACCTTGGCGCGCGGTACACGACCGAGGTGCACGAATATCCCGTTACCATCCGTGCCAATATCGAAAACGTTACGGATAGCGATTACTGGGCGTCGGCCAATGGCGGTTACCTGACGATGGGGGCACCGTTGACGGCAAAGCTGTCCCTGACGGCGGATTTCTGATCCCGGCAGATGATGGACCAAAGAAAACGCCGCCTTTTTCAGGGCGGCG
>NZ_AUNC01000049.1:0-3142 GCF_000714555.1 Thalassospira permensis NBRC 106175
GAAGGCCCGGCGGTGACCTACTCTCCCGTGCCTTAAGACAAAGTACCATCGGCGCAGGCAGGTTTCACTTCTGAGTTCGGGATGGGATCAGGTGGTTCCCGGCCGCTATGGCCACCGGGCCGTCGAAACACAGCGAAGAGATCGGAGTTTTTGTGATGCGATATTGGATGTTTTGTGTTTTACATGGCGGGTTTTACCGCTGCGCAAGAAGTCAGAATGTTCAATTAGCAAGAGGGATCAATCAAGCCGATCGATCAATTAGTACTGGTTAGCTTCACGTGTTGCCACGCTTCCACACCCAGCCTATCAACCTGGTGGTCTTCCAGGGATCTGATAGGGATACCTAGTCTTGAAGGGGGCTTCCCGCTTAGATGCTTTCAGCGGTTATCCCTTCCGCACTTAGCTACCCGGCGATGCTCCTGGCGGAACAACCGGTACACCAGAGGTGCGTCCATCCCGGTCCTCTCGTACTAGGGACAGCTCTTCTCAAGTATCCTGCGCCCACGGCAGATAGGGACCGAACTGTCTCACGACGTTCTAAACCCAGCTCACGTACCACTTTAATTGGCGAACAGCCAAACCCTTGGGACCTGCTCCAGCCCCAGGATGTGATGAGCCGACATCGAGGTGCCAAACACTCCCGTCGATGTGGACTCTTGGGGAGTATCAGCCTGTTATCCCCGGCGTACCTTTTATCCGTTGAGCGATGGCCCTTCCACGCGGGACCACCGGATCACTATGACCGACTTTCGTCTCTGCTCGACTTGTCAGTCTCGCAGTCAGGCAGGCTTTTGCCATTGCACTCTTAAGCTGATGTCCGACCAGCCTGAGCCTACCATCGCGCGCCTCCGTTACTCTTTGGGAGGCGACCGCCCCAGTCAAACTACCCGCCATGCAGGGTCCCGGATCCGGATAACGGACCTCGGTTAGATATCAGGAAGCAAAAGGGCGGTATCTCAAAGGTGGCTCCACCGAAGCTGGCGCTTCGGGTTCATAGCCTCCCGCCTATTCTGCACATTCACATCCTGATACCACTGCAAAGCTGTAGTAAAGGTGCACGGGGTCTTTCCGTCTGACCGCGGGTACTCCGCATCTTCACGGAGAATTCAATTTCGCTGAGTCGATGTTGGAGACAGTGGGGAAGTCGTTACGCCATTCGTGCAGGTCGGAACTTACCCGACAAGGAATTTCGCTACCTTAGGACCGTTATAGTTACGGCCGCCGTTTACCGGGGCTTCAATTCAATGCTTGCACATCTCCTCTTAACCTTCCGGCACCGGGCAGGCGTCAGACCCTATACGTCGTCTTGCGACTTCGCAGAGCCCTGTGTTTTTAGTAAACAGTCGCCACCCCCTGGTCTGTGCCCCCACCGTAAAGTTGCCTTCACGGTGGGCCCCCTTCTCCCGAAGTTACGGGGGCAATTTGCCGAGTTCCTTCAACATCGTTCTCTCAAGCGCCTTGGTATATTCAACCTGCCCACCTGTGTCGGTTTCGGGTACGGTCCATATGTGAGAGTTATTTCCTGGACCTCCTTGGCAGCTTCTCCAATCCAATAAGGAAAAACTACTTCCAGAGGCCGTCACTTCTCACGGGTACAGGAATATTAACCTGTTTCCCATCGACTACGCGTTTCCGCCTCGTCTTAGGGGCCGACTCACCCTGCGCGGATTGGCCTTGCGCAGGAACCCTTGGGCTTTCGGCGAGGGAGGTTCTCACTCCCTTTGTCGCTACTCATGTCAGCATTCTCGCTTCCGATACCTCCAGCATACCTTACGGTACACCTTCACAGGCTTACGGAACGCTCCGCTACCACTTGTTCAATAAAGAACAAATCCGCAGTTTCGGTGTGTGGCTTGAGCCCCGGTACATCTTCGGCGCGGGACAGCTTATTTAGACCAGTGAGCTGTTACGCTTTCTTTAAACGATGGCTGCTTCTAAGCCAACGTCCTGGTTGTCTTGGCCGTCCTACATCCTTTCCCACTTAGCCACAACTTTGGGACCTTAACTGGCGGTCTGGGCTGTTTCCCTCTCGACCACGGACCTTAGCACCCGTAGTCTGTCTGCCAGATAGTACTCATCGGTATTCGGAGTTTGATTAGGTTTGGTAAGCCGGTAAGGCCCCCTAGCCCATTCAGTGCTCTACCCCCGATGGTATTCGTCTGACGCTCTACCTAAATAGATTTCGCGGAGAACCAGCTATCTCCAGGTTTGATTGGCCTTTCACCCCTAACCACAAGTCATCCCCGTCTTTTTCAACAGACGTGGGTTCGGTCCTCCAGTGACTGTTACATCACCTTCAACCTGCTCATGGCTAGATCACCTGGTTTCGGGTCTAATCCCACAAACTCAATCGCCCTATTCAGACTCGCTTTCGCTGCGCCTACACCTAACGGCTTAAGCTCGCTTGTAAGACTAACTCGCTGACCCATTATGCAAGAGGTACGCTGTCACCCCATATAGAGGCTCCAACTGCTTGTAGGCATCCGGTTTCAGGAACTATTTCACTCCCCTTATCGGGGTGCTTTTCACCTTTCCCTCACGGTACTGGTACACTATCGGTCGTTAAGGAGTACTTAGGCTTGGAGGGTGGTCCCCCCATGTTCAGACAGGATTTCACGTGTCCCGCCCTACTCGAGGACCTGTATGCTTTCTACCCGTACGGGGCTATCACCCACTTTGGCCAACCTTTCCAGATTGTTCCGGTTCTTACATACAGGCCACTGGCCTGGTCCGCGTTCGCTCGCCGCTACTAGCAGAGTCTCTGTTGATGTCCTTTCCTCCGGGTACTGAGATGTTTCAGTTCCCCGGGTTCGCCTCATAACGCTATGTATTCACGTTATGATCACCCTATTGGGTGGGGTTTCCCCATTCAGAAATCTACGGGTCAAAGCCTGCTCTCGGCTCACCGTAGCTTATCGCAGAGTGCCACGTCTTTCATCGCCTCTTAACGCCAAGGCATCCACCAAATGCCCTTATTATGCTTGAGAGATCCCTCAGCTAACTGTTCTGCGTCTTGCGCAGGGGTAAAACCCTGCCAATTCACAATACAGCCAGTATCGCGATCACGTTCTTTCGTTGCGAAAAATCACAACGGAAAGATCCGTTCTCTTCATATTCCCTATTCACAATGTCAAACATCTCT
>NZ_AUNC01000050.1:0-2164 GCF_000714555.1 Thalassospira permensis NBRC 106175
TCTGCCGATGGTTCAGACGTTGCAACGACGACCGGCAGCATCACTGTTGATGTGGCTGGTGTCGCGGATGCGCCGACACTGGAAGTGTCGGACGCCTCTGGCGACGAAGACAGTGCGATTGCACTTGATATTGACGCAGGCCTGACGGACAGCTCAGAAGTACTGACAGTGACCATCTCCGGTGTTCCGGATGGGGCAACCCTGTCTGCGGGCACCGATAACGGAGATGGCACCTGGACGTTGATCCCTGCACAGCTTGAAGCTCTTACGATCACACCATCGGAGAACTATTGGGGCAACTTTGAGCTGACCGTTACGGCCACATCGGTTGATGGTGAGGACAGTGCAAGCATCTCACAGGTGCTGCAGATCGAAGTGATTGACGATCCGAATGAGAGCGTGATTGGTACGGCCGGTTCTGATGAAATCACGACCGCTGAAGGTAATGATTATGTAGAAGCCCTGAGCGGCAACGATATTATCAATTCCGGTGCAGGTAATGATACCAACTATGGCGGCAGCGGCGATGACATTATTGATGCAGGCGAGGGTAATGATATCGTCTATGGCGGCAGCGGCCATGACATCATTGATGCCGGTCAGGGTAATGATACCGTCCATGGCGGCAGCGGACGTGACACGATCAGCGGCGGCGAGGGTGAGGATTATATCAATGCCGGTGGCTCGGATGACATTGTAACTGGCGGTGCCGGAGACGACACGATCTACGGTGGCAACGGTCGTGACACGATTTCGGGCGGCGACGGTAGTGATTACATCAATGCCGGAAATTCTGATGACATCGTGAATGGCGGTGCAGGTAACGACACCGTTATTGGCGGCGGCGGCAAGGATACCCTTGATGGGGGTGACGGCACGGATACGCTTTATGGCGGTAATTCGGACGACACGCTGACAGGGTCGGGCGATGACAGGCTTTATGGCGAGGCTGGAAATGACGAGATCAATTACACCGTCGATCTGAGCGCAGAGGGAACCGGCATTGTCGATGGCGGTTCAAACACCGATACATTGAAGCTTTATCTGAATTCGGATCAGCTTTCAGGCGAGGGTGTTCTTGAAGCATTGCAGGACCTCAAAGCCCATGTCGAAAGCGGTGAGGGCGGCAGCCTGATGCTTGACGCACTCGGGGTCGAGGTCAGCAATATCGAGAATCTCGAAATTTATGTCGATGGTGCGTCCTATAACCCGGCGGCAGAGGCTCCGGCACTGGATGTCGCTGATGCCACGGGTGCCGAGGATGGCGGCGCGATTGCCCTTGATATTGATGCGTCGCTTGGCGACGCAACCGAAATCCTGAGCATCACCATTTCTGGTGTGCCCGAAGGTGCGATCCTGTCTGCCGGAACCGATAACGGAGACGGTAGCTGGACGCTGGAGGCCGCAGACCTTGAAGGTTTGACGATTACACCGGTCGATGATTACAGCGGTACATTCGATCTTACCGTTACGGCAACTTCAAGTGCTGGCGATGACAGTGCATCGACCAGCCAGGTCATCACTGTTGATGTCAGTGCAGTTGCAGATGCACCGACTTTGACCGTGTCGGATGCATCGGGCAGCGAAGACAGCGCGATTGGTCTGGATGTCGATGCGGGGCTGACAGATACCAGCGAAACGATGACCATCACCATCAGCGGTGTTCCCGATGGGGCCAGCCTGTCGGCTGGGACCAATAACGGTGATGGCAGCTGGACATTGAGTGCGAGTGATCTTGAAGGTCTGAGCATCACCCCGAGCGGTGATTACAGCGGCAGCTTTGATCTGACCGTCACGGTAACATCGCAGGACGGCAACGACACGGCATCGATCAGCGATACCATTACGGTTGCTGTCGCCGGTGTCGCGGACAAGCCAGCACTGGATGTATCAAATGTATCCGGCACCGAAGACAGTGCCATTGCGCTCGATATCGATGCCGGCCTGACAGATGCATCTGAACTCCTGACCGTCACGATCAGTGGCGTGCCAGAGGGCGCGACCCTGTCAACCGGTACCGATAACGGTGATGGCAGCTGGACGCTATCTGCTGCCGACCTGAATGGTCTGACGATTACACCAGCGGATGATTTTAGCGGATCGTTTGATCTGACAGTCACCGCTCAATCTGCGGATGGTGAAGATGTTGCGACGAGCAGCGGCA
>NZ_AUNC01000052.1:0-1639 GCF_000714555.1 Thalassospira permensis NBRC 106175
CAAGTGAAACCGGCAAAACCGGCGAACTTTCCGGTCAGGTTCTGGCAACGGCACAGACCGCATCCGAAAAGGTCGAAAATCTGCGTTCGCGGATCAACGGCATCCTCGAAGACCTCCGTCAGCAGGCACGTGATCGCGCCTCCTGATCTGCCGAAATCTGCCAAACCTTCTTCTGTGCAAGGCCCGCCACCCGGCGGGCCTTTTCTATTGGTCAGAATGGCCACAAGCTTTTGTACAAAGGACTTATCCAGATGGACAGGGCTGCCACATTAGAGAAACATTTGGGTTATTCTGCACCGGCACGTGTGCTATAGAAATTTTCAACATAAGAAAAACAAGAACTTCCGCCTTCAATTGTCGCGCATTCTTATCGTTCCTAACCGATATCGCGGGACTCCCCGAATGCGGAAACCACAGGAAGGTTTCATCCAGGAAAATCAAACAGACGCGTGTTACCGGCATGACAGATGCCGGTGCGCTGCTTATGCGTAATCGGGGTTAGGTGAGTAATGGGAAAGACTATCAAATCTGATGATCGCCAGAAGCCGGTCAACAAGACCACAAAAGGCTTCGGCGTTCAGGGGAAACTGGCGGCATCATTTGCACTTGTCGGCCTGATGGCCGTCGTGGCGGCCACCGTCGCCGTCATATCCTTCGACAAGTTCGGCACCGAACTTGCGGACATCACGCATTCGAAACTGCCGCCGATGTTTTCGGCACAACAACTCGCGACCGACAGTGCAAAGATCGTGGCCATCGCGCCGCGGATCATCGCATCGAAAACCCCCGACGAAGAACAGGCTGTCAAAGCAGAACTTGATACGCTGCTGGCCGGGCTTGACGAAAATGTCGCGCAATTGCGCGAAACAAATCTTCAAGCCGAAATTCTCGATGGTATTGATACCAACAGTGCCAATCTGCGCGAAGCGCTGGAAAATCTGCATGCAATGACCCTGAACCGGTTTGCCATCGCCGATGACATTGCCGGAAAACTGAACAAGTTTCAGCAGCTAAGCGGGCGTTACAGCAGCATGATCACCCCGCTCCTGTCTTTCACCCAGACAACCATCGCCGGGATCAATGCCTCCGTCGAAGATCTGCGCAAATCAGGCGATCCCCTGCCCTACGAAGATCAGGTCCGCACCACCAAACTGCTTTACGACCTTGACGATGCCGTTGCATCGCGTGGACCGGTTCTTGAACTCAGCCGGATGGGCAGCGACATCGTCAACACGATCCTGACATCAAGCTCGCTCGACGACCCGACCCGGCTTTCGGTCATCAGCGTGCAGGTCCGCGGCAGCTTCGCATCGCTGCAAAAATTGATCGAAGGTCTCGACAACGAAAAACTCAAAAAGTTCTACACCAACATCGTCAGTGACATGCTTGAACTCTCTATTGGCGATGGCAGCCTTCCCGCCTTGCGGATCAAGTATCTTGAAGCCGCCGCAACCCAGCAGCAGATCGTCGATCAAAGCACCCAATACGCCGCCGACATGGAAAACAGCGTCAAGGAACTGGTCGAAAGCCTGCAATCGGATGTCGACGCGGCCGCCGGATCGGCCCAGACCCTGAATGCGCAAAGCTCGCAGATCATGTATGGCGTTGCCGGTGCGGCCATCCTGATCTCGCTGATCAT
>NZ_AUNC01000053.1:0-1537 GCF_000714555.1 Thalassospira permensis NBRC 106175
GCCGCAACCACGGCAAAGCCTTTTCCGGCATCACCGGCACGGGCGGCCTCGATTGTGGCGTTGAGTGCCAGAAGATTGGTTTGCTCGGCAATCGACTGGATCAGTTCAACCACTTGCCCGATTTTGTCGGAAGCCGTTCCAAGTTCTGCAAAAATCGTACTTGCGTCATCGGCTTCGTTTGCACCCGACTGTGCGATATCAGAGCTTCGCGAAACCTGCGACGTGATTTCATCGATGGATGCAGCAAGCTGTTCTGCCGCGGCTGCAACGGTATCGACATTGGCTGCTGCCTGTTCGGTTGCTACGGCAACGTTGGCCGCACGGCCGGTGGTTTCGTCAGACTGGCTGGCCATGCCTGTTGCCGTGGTGCGTAATTGCTCCAACGCGCTGTGAACCGTCGACAGATTGCCTTCGACTTCGATCTCGAAACTTTTAATCAGCTTTTCGATCTTTTCTGCGCGGGCAATCTGGATTTTGTGTGTATCTTTCTGCTCCTGTTCAAGCTTTTCGGCCTGTTCGCGGTTTGCCCTGAAAACCTCAAGCGAGCGGGCCAGCGCACCGATTTCATCACGCCGATCTGTTTCGTTTGTGGTGACGCTGGTATCACCTTGTGCCAGTTTGTTAAGCGCCTCGGTGATCATTCGCAGGGGACGGGTTGTTGATCTGTCAATCGCAAGTCCGGCCATTCCGATGACGATCAGCATGGAAATCGCAACAGCGATGTCATTGATGGCGGTTTGCCAGAAAATGTCATCAACATCATCGATATAAACGCCGGTTGTTATCACCCAGCCCCACGGCTTGAATGTTTCGGCATAGGCCAGTTTGGGAAATACCCCGTCATGCCCCGGTTTGTTCCACTCATAGGTCAGGAAACCGCCTTCGGGATGACGTGCTGCCTTGACCATTTCATCAAGGATCGGGACACCGTTGACATCAATCACCTGTTTACCGTTCTGGCCGTTCAGTTTTGGCTGGATCGGGTGCAGTATGACCTTGGTATCAAGACCCAGTACAAACACATAATTATTGTCAGCGTAACGCGCATTCTGAATAAACTCTGTTGCACGGGTCTGCGCTTCGTCGAGGGTGATCTCACCGGATTTGGCGAGCTGATCATAATGGCTAAAGATCGAACGGGTCATATCGACGACTTGCCGGACATTGGCTTTCTTTTCTTCGACCAGTGCAGATCGCAGGGTCACAAGATCAAAGACCGCCAGACCGCCCAGCGCAAAAGCCGTCATTACCAGTACCATCCGCAATTTGGCGGAAAGCGAGAAATTGGAGAGTTTCATCGGGTTCTCCGTGTTTGGATGTAAACGGCGGAAACTGCATGCAGCAAAAGCTGTCAGATCAGCATAACTGCAACATAGGGTTGTGCAGATGTGCGGTTTTATAAAAAGAGCTTTGCCAATTGTTCCTGATCGAAATCAGAAAACCCGTGATAAAATGAAGAATCCTCAGTGAAATAAGTAAGTGAAATCAGTATCGCGGCGAGATCTGCAAACGAAAGAGGGATGCACATGGCATCCCT
>NZ_AUNC01000054.1:0-1505 GCF_000714555.1 Thalassospira permensis NBRC 106175
CAGACCGCTGACAAACCCCGTCATATTTTGGCGGGGTTTTGCTTTTAGAGGTGTTTGAAAGCTGGCTTGAGTGTGCCGAGGGGATTATCCCTCGGCGATTGGCCCCTTGGGGCCCAAAGCCAGGGCTATTTTCTTGATATTTTGGGCGGCGGCGGCCAGCAGACATTGGCATTTGACATTGATCAGTCCCCGGAACCTTGCATATCGATGACCGTGAAGCTGTTTGGCATCTGCAAAAGAGCGTTCGACCGTCTCTTTTCGGCGCTTGTAAACCCGCTTGCCCCACTCTGTCAGACGATAGGCGTCAGCCCGGTCTCTGGCGTCTTGCCAGACATGGCGCGTGACAGTTTTTCGCTGGTGGGCATTGGCGGTACAGGAAGCCAGCACAGGACAGGTGCGGCATTTTTCCGGGTCGCTGTGATAATGGCGGTATCCATTTCGGTCGGTTGTCGCATAAGACAGAAGCTGACCTTCGGGGCAGCGATAAGCATCACGTTCAGGGTCATAAACGTATTTGCGTTTGGGGATGTAGCCTTCCCGAAGGTTCGGGCGGCGATAGCCCGTCACGCCAAGGATGTCACGATCTTCAAGGCCTTTGGCAATCGCGGCGGTCGCATAGCCCGCATCCAGTCCGACGGCGATAACATCAAGGTCAAAACGCTGCCTTTGTCGGTCAAGACGGTCGAGATAGGGAATGCTGTCATGCAGATTGGCCGGGGTGGCGTAACTGTCGGTAATGATCCCAAGCTTGCCATCGACCGTGCGGTGATCGAGATAGAAAAAGCCCTTGGGCTTGCCGTCGCGCACCATATATCCGCTGTCGGGATCGGTTCGACTGATCTTGGTTTCTTTCTCAACCGGCTGGCGTTCTTTGGCTTTGAGCGGCTTTTTCGCATGAGCCGTCCGGTCTTCCTCAATCGCCAGATCCAGATCATCCCAATAGGCCGCGCGCGATTTGGCAACCACTTCGCGGTCCCATTTGTTCTTGTTGGCATCGGCCTTCAAATGCGTGCTGTCGGTATAGAGAACCTTACCATCCACCAGCCCGTACCTGATCGCCTGCTCGACGATCTCGTCAAAAATATCCTGCGCAACACTGGCATCATGATATCGACGCCGCCGGTTCTGCGACAGGGTCGAGGCATCAAAGACCTTGTCGGTCAGCTTGAGTTGCAAAAACCAGCGATAGGCGACATTGACCTCAATCTCGCGCACAAGCTGGCGCTCCGAGCGCACGCCAAACAGATAGCCAATGAACAGCGCCTTAAACATCATCACCGGATCAAGGGCGGGACGGCCATTGTTCGCGCAGTACAAATCGGCCACGCGCGCATGGATAAAACTGAAATCGATCACGGCATCGATCTTACGAAGCAAATGATCGCTGGGGACCAAACTGTCGAGTGTCACCATCTCTAGTTCGGTTTGATGTGGGCTGGGTTTCTTAAGCATTCCCCATTGAATCAAAAATCCCCGCCAATGGCGAGGACTTTGTCAGCAGTCTG
>NZ_AUNC01000055.1:0-1439 GCF_000714555.1 Thalassospira permensis NBRC 106175
CGGGTGGCTTCGTCATTGGCCTGATTGGCTACGCTAGCCGACTGAGAAACCTGCTGGGCGATTTCATCGGAAGAGGCAGACAGTTCCTCGGTTGCGGCTGAGACAGTCTGGACATTGGCTGATGTTTGCGCCGTTGCAGATGCGACTGCGGTTGACAATTCCCGATTTGCCATCGTGGTCGACTGCATGGTTTGGGTGGCTTGCTTCATTTCGGTAACGGAGTTTGAAATGGAGTGGATCAAACCATTAACGCGGTCCTCAAGGTCGTCTGCCATTTTCATAATGGCTTGGCGCCGGCTGGTTTCTGCTTCTTGCTCCATCTGTTTCTGGCGTTCCTGCAGGTGCCTGTTTTCGATAGCCTGCTCACGGAAGGCAACAACAGTGCGGGCCATTTCGCCGACCTCATCCTTGCGTTCCCGACCTTCAATTTCACCAGTAAGTTCCCCACTGGCGATCAAGGTCATTCGGGTCGATAGTGCCTTGAGGCCCGACGTGATATTACGGCCGATTACAAATCCCGACACGATCAGGACTACAAGTGCGAGCAAACTGATAGCGAAGGCGACTGTTGCTGCATTCGTAAATGCGTGGTCGACATCGTCAATATAAATACCGGTACCGAAAATGTGCCCCCATGGCAGAACCATTACGAAGGACAGTTTTTCAAAGATCTTGTCCTTGTCCTCGCCGGGTTTTGGATAGACATAGCTGAAAAAGCCGTCTCCCTGTGGTGCTTTGATCAGGCTTTGGATAAAATAAGTTCCCGCAGAATCCTTGGCATTGTACAGGTCTTTGCCTACCAAGGCCGGGTTGACGGCGTGCATCATATTGATGCCGCGATTATTGTAAGCAAAAAAGTAACCAATCTCGCCTTCGAACCGGCCAGAGGTTACTGACTGATAAAATTCATCAATCGCTTCCTGCTGCTCAAGTTCGCCTGCATTGACGCGGTCCTGATATCCTACGGCCATGCTATGGAGCAACTCAGTGGTTGCCCTGATTTTGTCTTTGCGGTCTTCGAGCATAGTATTGCGCAATGTGAATACCTGTATGGCCGATACAGTCACCAAGCCAATCAGAGCTATCAACGATAAGATAGCCAACTTGTGGCTGATTTTGATGTTTTGCAGCATGAGCGCGCCTCGGATTTGCTAATTTAAATGTGATACGCTTCTCCATTGGTATATATTAACTCGCCTAAAGTATAGTTGATTTAGATCAATATAATATTAGTGTGATATTGTGTAATTGACAAAAAACAGCCGCCCAACCGGGCGGCTGTTCTCATTTCGGCGCGGTAGTCGATATCAGGCGGCTGCGTTTTTGCGCAGATCGGCAAGGAAGCTTTCGACGGCCTGATCCAGCGACACGGCTTCGGCGACGAGTTTCTCGGCTGTCTGGGCAAGCTGGGTCGTGCCCGAAGATACCTTGCCCGCATT